>RBKG01000206.1 GCA_003640335.1 Porphyromonas sp. | reverse complement strand
CGCTCTTTATATAAGCGACCTATAGCAGACTTAAAACTCTTTTTACTTAGACCTGTTTGTTTATATATTTCGCCAGCATCACTTTTATCTCCAACAGTAAGCTTATTAGCATTTTTCTTGAGTAAATCTAGAAGTTTTTCCGCATCCCCTAGAAGTTTATTATACCCTATTGGATTAAGGCTAAGATCCAGGCGCCCATCTTCACGAGTGCGAATGATATAAGCCTTAACAGAAAGACCTCTGTTTAACTCATGAGCATCTAAACTATCAAAGTAAAGTATCCCCCAATAGCTATGATCAACGATAGCACGAAATCCGACATCATTGCGCCCCGTGATTATAGCTTGGACTTCCGTACCAGGAGTATAATCTGGCAACTTATTACCAATATGTTTACCGAGTTTGGCTGAAGCCACAATTTTCTCACTCACATGGTCTACATACAGATAAACTATATAGCTATGACCTTCTTGCATTCGATCATTCTGCTCTGAAAAGGGTACAAATACATCTTTATGAATTCCCCAATCTAGAAAGGCACCCGCAGCCGTTACAGAAACACAATCAAGTAAAGCAACTTCTCCCACTTGTGCATAGGGTTGTAGTGTTGTAGCAATCAAACGACCTTCATTATCATGATAAATGAATACGTTTAACTTGTCTCCCACTTGAACTCCATCAGGCAAATATTTCTTAGGCAAGAGAACACCATCTTCGTTACTCCATTCTAAGTACGCGCCTATAGACACTAGCCTTAAAACTTCTAATGAGCAAATTCGTCCTAAAGCGTAATTAGGCGATTGTTTTGAATGTATTAACTTTAGTTTCATCTCTAGTAAGGATAAGCGCATGATTCATTCCTTCTTTCTGGAATGATAGGGACATAGTATGTCTCTCCTCCTCTTTGAATTTCATAGATAATAGCTTTACCCTCCTTAGCTGGAGTATAGGCTCTAAAGCCAAAGAGATACGAAAATGCTGCCCCCCACTTAGCTTGCCCTAGTACTGAGGCAATATTATCGTAATCTGCCATATTCCAATAAGGAACTGATAAATTACTTACGAGTGATTTTAGTGGTGGCAGAGCCTTATCTCGATATCGATCTAGACGCTCAGCTGTACGGAAATACTGAGCTAAATAATCTGACGTATTTGTTTTATCTAGAGGGAGACCATTTATAGAGCGAATATTATCTCCAGGATGTAATCCTGCTTTCATTGCTGGAGATGTATCCTCAACGTCTACAACTAAGCCTAGGTTATTTTTGTCATAAACTATACCCGTATAATTATAACGTAAAGAACGTAATGCCAATCTAGGAGCATTCACCTGCATCGCAAAAGGAAAGCCTATTAACATAGTAGGGATAGCTTGCTCAGCGTAATCTTCAACAGACATGTATTCGCTTAGATAGTCTTTAGCCTCACACCTCCAAAGGATCTCTCTAGTCAATTTATTCTGTAGTCTTAACTCTAACGTTATCATATATTGAGCAAACTCTACCCCACGTTGAGTTTGACTGTAGATAGGATACGGTTTTAATTCTTTGTCATTATCATCGTATCGCCAAGACAGACCATAGACTTCAGCTTGAGCTCCTTCGACTGTATCAGAGTTCCTAAGAGTATCTATACGATAGTTAGTTGAAACAATAATATCTGAAGATGATGTTGAATTTAGCCCTTTACTACGTAGTGCTTTATCTATCAGAATATTTAAGGATTCTTCCCCTTTATATGTAGGCTTTGCGAAAGCATAATTCTGAATATTCAGAAGATTATAACTAGGCGAATATGTGTAATTATAGGGATAAGTCACATATTCCAGACTAGCATCCTCTGTACTATACAAAGAAAATAGCTCAGCTAGTTCTCTCTCTGCAAGACCATTACTGGGCTTACAATGATAGCTAAGAATACGGCGCTTATGAATTGCATTGATATTGCTTATCTGAATAGTATGTAATTGATTAGAACTACTGAGGAGCATTACTATTTGCTCCGGAGTCAATCTATCCGTACTATAACCATCAATGCGTTCTATAATATCCCCAGTTTTAAAACCTGATTCCTCTGCAGAGCTATAAGGTAGGACCCTAGTTACAACAGGGCGCCCAAAACCCCATGAGGGATTTTGACTGATTACCCAAGATAGTCCGTGTCTACAGCTTTGTCCATAGACTATTGCAGAACCTGCGCTAAGGCTCATAGCCGTTGCAAGAACAGAAACCTTCTTCAGAATATTATGCATATTAGTTCTCTCTTTAGTTCATTGTTACGCGTGCATAAGGAACGGTATCCATCTCATTCTGCTTACCCTCTAAATAATTATAATGACCACTCATCGCAACCATTGCTGCGTTATCTGTAGTGTAAGCAAACTTAGGAATATATATGCTCCAGCCGTAACGTCGAGCATGATCTACAAACGCTTCTCTCAAACCAGTATTTGCTGAAACTCCACCAGCAACTGCGACATGCTTGATTTTTAGTTCTTTTGCGGCTAACCTAAGCTTCTTCATCAGAATCTCAATAACCGTATACTGGAGAGATGCACACAAGTCTTCTTTATTCTCTTCTACAAAGTTTGGGTTAAGCTTTATCTCATCTCTTAATGTATATAAGAAAGAAGTCTTCAAGCCACTAAAGCTATAGTCATAGCCAGGTACATTAGGTTTCGCAAACTTAAAGGCATGAGGATTTCCTTCGTTTGCTAACCTATTCACAATAGGACCACCTGGATAGCCCAACCCCATAACCTTTGCACATTTATCAAATGCTTCTCCTGCTGCATCGTCAATAGTCTGACCAACAATCTCCATTTTGTATGGGCTGTGGCACAAGATTATTTGAGAATTACCTCCAGAAACGAGCAAGCAAAGGAATGGATACTCCGGACTCTGATGTTCTTCACCTTTCTCTTCTATAAAGTGAGCCATAACATGCGCATGAAGGTGATTAACCTCAACCATTGGTATCCCTAGAGACATTGCTAATCCCTTAGCATAATTAACACCAACAAGGAGAGATCCTAAAAGCCCTGGACCTCTTGTAAAAGCAATCGCATCAAGGTCATTAGCAGAAATACCAGCTCGCTTTATTGCTTCACTTACTACAGGTAGAATGTTCTGCTCGTGCGCACGAGATGCAAGTTCAGGAACGACTCCCCCATACTCTTTATGTACAGCCTGAGATGCTATCACATTAGAGAGGAGTGTATTTCCCCTTAGCACTGCTGCTGATGTATCATCACAACTACTCTCTATTCCTAATATAAGTAGTTGATTGGCTTCTTTAGTGTTCATGATTTCAGTTCTAACAATGACAGTATTTTTTCTGTAGCTCCAAGCTGAGACTCTACTACTTCTCTAGAAGCTTGTCCAGCACTAACTCTAAGTTGAGAATCTTTCAGTAATGCATCAAATGTCTCAAATATCTCTTGAGTATTGCTAACGGGAAAAGCTCCACCTTTCTCTATTAGCAGTTTTGCTTCTCTAAATTTATCATACCTAGGACCAAATATGATAGGGACTCCATAAACAGCAGCTTCTACCGTATTATGAATACCTTTGCCAAATCCTCCCCCGATATAAACTAAATCAGCATAACGATACAAACTAGAAAGTAGCCCAAAGCAATCGATAATCAAAACACGTACACTTTCTAGACTTATTTGATTAGCTTCAAGAAAGGATAAACGTACGGCTTGGTTACCAAACCTTTGTTCAATCTTTGCTATACGCTCTTCTTCCAATTCATGAGGAGCAAGAATTAGCCTAAAGCCCTTATGAGTCTCTAGATAGTCTAGAATAGGTGCTTCATCTTCGGACCAAGAACTACCTACAACTACCAAGGGCTCTCCCAAAGCCTTCAGTTGCTCAATCTCAGAGATATTCTTTCCATTTTTAGATATTGCCTCCACTCTATCAAAACGGGTATCGCCAGCTACAGATACTTCTGATATCCCATAAGCTTTTAGTAGCTCTACAGAACTTGCGTCTTGCACAAAAATATGTGTGAAGCAGTGTAGCAAACTCCTATACCATGTCCCATACCATTGAAAGAATGCTTGATCTTTCCTAAAGATAGCAGAGACAACGTACGTTGCTATTCCTCGCTTCTTAAGTTCTTCCAGAGTTACTGGCCAGAAATCATACTTGACAAATATCGCAATTTCTGGTTTTGCTACATCCAAAAATCTGCGTACGACTCGTGGTGTATCACCCGGAAAATAAACAACGCAATCAGCACCTTTATAGTCTGACCGCACTTCATATCCTGATGGGCTATAGAAGCTAACGAGTATTTGATAATTCGAATAGCGTTCTCGGATTGCTTCTATAAGAGGTCTGCCCTGCTCAAACTCACCAAGAGAAGAAACATGCACCCATATTGTAGGGCGTTCAGGAGAGAGCATCTGCTTCATACGAGCAATAGTCTCGCCTCGTCCTTTAAGCATCCTACCAACCTTGCTGTGCCATGGCGCAATTAAGGAAAGCCCACAATCTAGAGAATAACTCCCTAGGCTTGATAATATACTCATATACCGCTAGCCTAACACGCTTATAGCACGCTTGAGGCGAGCGATAGTTTCTGATTTACCTAGTAGGTTAATTATATCAAACATATGTGGACCTTTACTTTCACCCACAATAGAAAGACGAAAAGCATTCATGACAGCACCTAGTCCATAAGATTGAGATTCAATCCAAGCTTTAACCGTCTCTTCTGTACTTTCTATAGGAAGCGTTTCGTCAAGTCCTTCTAATACGCTTATGAGTTCAGTCAATTGTTTAGCTGTATCAGCTTTCCATCTTTTAGAAACCGTCTTCTCATCATAACTTTCAGGAGCAACAAAGAAGAATGAAGACTGAGCCCATAACTCAGGAATACGCTGGCAACGTTCTTTAACAAGACCGATAACTTTAGCTACGTAATCTTTATTAGCGTCATCTAGCTCAATACCATGCTCTTTAAGTGTTGGAGCAAGTAAGAGAGCTAATTCATCATTACCTGCTTGCTGAATATAGTAGTGGTTAAACCATAAGCCCTTGTTATAATCAAATTTGGCTCCAGCCTTACTACAACGCTCTAACTTGAAATGCTGTATCAACTGCTCCATAGACATAACTTCGCTTTCATCCCCACCAGGGTTCCAGCCTAATAAGGCCACAAAATTGACTACAGCTTCAGGTAAATACCCACTTTCTCTGTAACCAGATGAAACATCACCTGTTTTAGGGTCTACAAAGCGCAATGGAAATACAGGAAATCCCAATCTATCACCATCGCGTTTGCTGAGTTTGCCATTGCCATCAGGCTTTAGAAGTAATGGCAGATGTGAGAACTGTGGCATAGTATCCTCCCAGCCAAAAGCTCTATACAACAAAACATGCAATGGTGCACTAGGGAGCCATTCTTCTCCTCGTATAACATGAGTAACCTCCATCAAATGGTCATCAACGATGTTGGCTAAGTGATATGTTGGAAGGTCATCAGCACTTTTATATAGAACCTTATCATCAAGTATCGATGAATTAAAGCTCACTGTACCACGTATTAAGTCATGTACAAGAACTTCTTCATTAGGCTCTACCTTAAAGCGTACAACATACTGATGCCCAGATGCAATAAGAGCATCAACTTCATCTTTACTTAACGTTAAAGAGTTGCGCATCTCTAAACGAGTGGTGGCATCGTACTGAAAGTTACTTACGCTCTTGCGCTTATCTTCAAGTTCCTCTGGAGTATCAAATGCGATGTAAGCACGCCCAGCCTCAAGTAATTGCTTTACATACTCACGATAAATATCTCTCCGTTCGCTTTGTCTGTATGGACCATACTGACCGCCATAACTAACTCCTTCATCAAACTTAATACCTAGCCACTCAAGCGCTTCTATAATATACTCTTCTGCTCCAGGGACAAAACGAGCACTATCTGTATCTTCAATACGAAGAATTAAATCTCCCCCGTGAGCCTTAGCAAAAAGATAGTTATATAGTGCTGTACGCACTCCTCCTATATGTAATGCTCCTGTTGGACTAGGAGCAAATCTCACTCGAACTTTACGTTCTGCCATAATATGATATTCTATTTATTCTTTTGTTTTGCACAAAGATACGATAATACTCACAAATAGTTTTATTATATCCCCTTGTAGATATTCCAGCACCAGTTAGAGAGAGATAATATAGCCATAATCACAATTACTGCTATTTTGTGGCAATAAATAAACTTAATCAATTGGTTATATGCTCTCTCTAGAAGCCAATCTTGCAATAATAGGTCTCTTACAGAGATGACTAGAGCAAGCAAACATAAAAGGATTGTTACTAAGCCTAGAGGGTTCATTTGAATGCTCTCATTCAATCGACCATCAAGCAATAGATAAATAGCTCGAGTTGTTCCACAAGCTGAACATGGCAGATGAGTTAGCCTTTTAATGGGGCAAGTCCATCTAAAAATTTTCAATTGTGAGACTACTGCCATGTAGCTCACTCCAATAATGAAAAGTGCCCAGATCTTATAGTAAAATACAGGTATCCTCATAACAAAGAAATACCATAACCTCTGTAGAGATTATGGTAGATACGATGCTTGTTTATAAGCTTTGCAGAACTAAACAAAGCTCTTGAAAATTCTTTTCTTTAGTTCTATCCATTATCTGTATCCAATCAATAATGGCTAGTATTCC
>RBKG01000181.1 GCA_003640335.1 Porphyromonas sp. | reverse complement strand
GTAGCCAACCATCTTCAGTGAATAGTGCTTGTGTTTGCTCTTCGTTTTTGTAGTATCCTAAGCAGGTATTTTCGCCTCGTGTCTGAATTTCTCCAATAGTATTGCCATGCTCATCTTTCTGTTGGATAAGTTCGCCCGATTCGTCAAAAGCTGGGGCAATTCGTACTTCCATGTAGTTTTTGAGCGTTTGCCCACACGAACCAAGTCGCCATTGCTCACTATCAGGGGTGAAGCTTATAAGTGGAGCACACTCGGTCATACCATAGCCCACAGACAGAGGGAATTTAATCTTTTTGAGGAATGCTCCAATTTCAGGATTAAGGGCTGCTCCTCCGACGATAACTAATCGAGCAGCTCCTCCCATGCCTTCTAAGAGTTTGTTGCGTATCTTCTTATAGATGAGATTGCGTAATCCGGGGATTGCAAGTATAAACTTAATCTTAGGGTCTCTAAGCTGTGGGGCAATAGAACCTGTGTATATCTTTTCTAGAATGAGAGGAACTGAGATAATTACATTAGGCCGGACTGCCTTGAAAGCAGCACTTAGTATACGAGGTGTAGGCATCTTGCCTAGGAAGGTTACATGTACTCCAGTCGTAAGAGCTAGAAGTACATTTATCATACAGCCGTAAGTGTGTGCCAGAGGTAAGAAAGAGAGTAGTTTGTCTCCGATGTGTATAATCTTGTTCTCAATACACCAAAGCACGTTTCCTGCGATGTTGTTACCTGTAACCATAACGCCCTTACTAAAGCCAGTTGTTCCTGACGTATAGTTCAGCAGGATAAGTTGGTCGTTAGGAGTTTGGTAGTAAGCAATATCGTCTCGTGAATATCCTTTGGGATAGCGAGTCTCAAATGCTTTGTCAAGTTGAGCGAAAAGCTGTTCTAGGCTAGGCTCATCTTCTTGAGAGAAAAGACTCTTGCGCTCTTGTATGGTACAAGCTTGCTGAAGGCTACTTAATTCGCTTGGGCGTAGATTGCTCCATAGGTCAGCATCTATAAATAGAAATTTGCTTTCCGAGTGATTTAATATACTCGTAGCATCTTGAGGAGAGAAGTCTTTAAGAACAGGCACAACGATACATCCGTAAGTGATGGTTGCCATAAAAGCAATAACCCATTCAGCTGTATCCTTGCCCATCACAGCGATTTTGTCGCCCTTCTGAAGACCACATTGGTCAAAAAGGAGGTGTAGCTTAGCTATTTCAGTAGCAAGCTCTCCTGTTGTATAATGACTTCCTTCGTAGTTAGATATGGCACTAGAATCCCAGTGCTTGCGAAAGCTCTCTTGATATAGAGAAATAAGATTTGTCTTTAGCATTTACTATTTATAGTGATAACTAATGAGCCTTAAACCTGCTCAAGAAATGTATTTATGAGCAAAGGTACATATTTCTAGGAACAAAAGCAGAGTAAGTATTGTCAAAAGGTTAGAATAAATACCGATAAGGGCATTCTACAGATACTTATACATTACCATTATTCTAAAAAAAAACTTGAGCATACTAGGAACGTAAAATAGTGTATGTCGCAGGTGTAATTTTTCTTTTAATGACCTAAAGTGCAAACTACAGCTGAGTGCTGGACTTAAGTGTGCGTAAGCACGAATATGAGTACGTGTACTTACTAAAATAACTACGTGTACTCACTTAAGTGTTTACGCGTAAGTACAGAGACAAGTACGCGTCGTTGCTAATTCTCAGTCAAGAGTTGAACTGTCATGCTTTTCTGTCATTTGGTGTGCATTGACTGAGATAAAGTGTCTTTTTTTGAGTAAAATAACTTGTAAAATAGTTATCTTTGCTCTCAGAAAAGATAATCCTGCTTGAATGAATACAAAAACACTAGCATTGAGCATAGGACTATCGCTTAGCGGAACTATGGCTACGGCTCAGCAAATTATTGTAACGGGTCGTGTGACGAGTAATGTGCAAGCTGCATCTCCTAACAGAGTGCAAGTCCAGGTGAAAGAAACTAAGAAGCGTATGGCGGTGACCGACCAAGGTCTTTATGTGATAGAGGCGAATAAAGGTCAAACACTCCAATTTATATATAAGGGAAAAGTCATCAAGACTTTTGTGGTAGATTCTCCCCTTTTAGATGTTTCTTTAGATTTACCTGAAGAACAAAAAGACAGTTTAACTTCAACCTCCGGAACCAAAGATGATGTGATATTATCGACTTCTAGTAGAGGAGCGACTTCTATCTCAGGACAAGCACGTCCGCTATGGGTTCTGAATGGAATTGTATTAGGCTCAAGTTATGGTAGCCTCGAGGCTTTTGCCGGAGCTGATCCTAAGCAGGTTGTTGCAGGTTTAGTTCCGGGTTTAAGTGCGGAAAATATCGCTTCTGTGCGCCTCCTAACATCTAACTCAGAAACCTCTAGTTACGGACCTAGAGGTATTGCTGGCGTCGTTGAGATAACGACAAAGTCGGGCACTGCAGGAATTTCTTCATTGAGCTATAGAGGTGAATTTACTTACCGCCCAATCCCAACATACAGAGAGGTCAATATCATGACGTCTCAAGAGCATGTGTCACTTATTCAGGATTTGATGGATGGCGGTCAGTTTCCTATCCATACACTTGAAACGGACCAAAATAGAGGATTGATGGGGCGTATGTATGAGCTCTTTAATGAGCAAGATGCCACTGGGAAGCCCAAACTAACTAACGACCAGCTGTCGCGCCTTAATTACTTGAGACAAGCAGAGCGCAGAAATACCAATTGGTTCAATGAGTTGTATAGGAATACAATTATCCAAAACCATACGCTTAGCTTTAGTGGAGGTACAGAAAAAACTAATTTGTTTGCCTCTTTAACCGCCCGTATCGACCCAGGTAGCACAATAGGTAGTCGTTCAAATAGCTATTCCGGAAGTATAAGCTCGGATTATAAGCTACTCCCTACGCTCAAGTTAGGCCTTAATATCATAGGTGAGTATACGAACTCGGAAGAGCCCCAAGAGTCGGTTCTCAAATATATCAATACGACGAGTAGAGCTCTTGACCCCAATGAGTTTTATGCTAAGGATTATGTGTCGTACAATATATTTAATGAGTTGAACGATAGTAAGAAAACTCGTACTCAGGGGTATCTTAGCCTGCAGGGAACAGCTGAATGGTCTATAAGCAAGTACTTACGTGCGACTTTTCTAGCTGACTTAAAGTACACGAATACTGTAACTTTCTCAGATGATACGGAGAACTCAGTATTAGCTCGCAGTATGAGAGCAATGCAGACAAGTTATATTCGCTCTCAGAATAAAAATCTTCGTACTGACCCTAATGACCCATTTGCATTACCATACTCAGTTTTACCCGAAGGAGGAATAAGGGAGACAAAATTAAGTCAGAATTATCTGAACACACTTAAACTTCATATTGATTATAACCGTACATTCGGTAAACATAGGCTAGCAACTGCAGCAGAAGCAGAGCTTAATCTAGGAGATACGCAGAGTAATACCAATACTAATTATGGCGTGCTCTTTGGCTTAGGCTATCATACTTACTATTTGCCTGATGCTATTACTCGCCTATATGAGCAAGGTAAGAATTACTATGCTATACGTAATCGTACCAATAATAACCTTGCTTACCTCCTTCAAGCTAATTATTCTTATGCAGGACGCTACGACGTGTCAGCTCTTTTGCGCTTTGATGCGAGTAATCGTTTTGGTCCTAGTCGCTATGTACGCTGGCTTCCAACATGGAATTTGGAGTTTAGCTGGAATGTCAGCAAAGAAGCATTCTTTAAGTCATTAAAGCCACTCTCATCTTTGCAAGTAAAGACTTACTACGGGGTGAGTGCTGATAATCCTTCAGAGACAAACTCTCTAGAAGAGATTTATCCAGAGGTGCCTTGGCGACCAGACTCACGTGAGATTGGTCTTGGCTATAAGAATCTGGCTAATCATGAATTGACTTATGAGAAAACTCGTACCTTGGGCGCAACGCTTGCTCTTGGAGCTTTCAAAGAGCGCATATCTCTTGGACTAGATATATACGACCGTAATAGTTACGATCTAGTAGGTCCTGTATATACTCAAGCTGTCGGAGGTGTGCCGACTAAGCGAGGAAATGTAGCAGAGCTTCGCTCTTCAGGAGTAGAGCTAACGCTTTCGACTGTTAATATCAGTACGAGCAACTTTACTTGGCGTACAGCCTTCTCTTACATTCATAAGACAAATAAGATATCTAAGTTGCTAAGTAATCCGACGGTGCGCACGATGATTGGAGGCACAGGATTTTCTTACGAAGGGTATCCGCTCTCGTCATTGTTCTCTATACCTTTTGCCGGACTTACGGAAGATGGTATCCCTAACTTCTATGATGCAGATGGAAGTAAGACGCTTGGAGGTATTAATTTGTCAAGTAGTAATGTAAACTTCTTAACTTACAGCGGCACGCTTGTTCCTACGGACTTGGGTGTACTCAGCAATACTTTCCGTTATAAACGTTGGAGCTTGGGTACGCATATTAGTTATCAGTTTGGAGCTGTTACTCGTTTAAGATATATATCAGGTATTCTGAATGACAGAAGTGCTTTGCCTCATGAGCTTGACCAGCGTTGGAAGCGTTCGGGTGATGAGCTGTATACAGATATACCTCGTGTTCCGACGAGTTACGCCTTTGACCAATATGGTTCGGATAATCTAGTTAATGGTTACTATGCCTATGACAACTCTACGGCTCGTGTCGTTAAGACTGACTTTATCCGTCTGAAGGAGCTGTCTTTAGAGTATAGTTTTGATAAGAAAATACTGCGTCATACTCCTCTAAAGAATTTGTCTATGCGCTTGCAAGCACAAAACTTATTCTTGATATATAGCGATGCTCGCTTGAGAGGAGATGACCCTGAGTATATGTACGGAAGTAATGTAACAGCCCCCAAAAGGCTAATTCTAACCCTAAGAGTAGGTTTTTAAAGCATGCGAATGATGATGAGAATGGTAAAACCAACGGTTTTTCTCTTGGGAGGCTTGCTCCTAGCAGGACTATGTTCATGCAGTAACCTCTTAGATGAACTTCCTGATGAGCGTGTGTATTTAGATACTCCAGAGAAGATACAGATGCATCTTACTCAGGCTTATCCAGAAGCCTCCTTTGCTACATTAGGAGAGTTCTCTTCTGATAATGTTGATGACTACGGAACGGATAATCCCAACTTTTCTAATTTCGAAAAAGATATAGTCTATTGGCTTGATGGGCAAGAGTATAATACGAGTGATGGCTTGCGTAGCATGTGGAATAAGTATTATGCGACTGTGCAAAGTGCTAATACCGCTCTAGCTGCTATCAATGACCTTGGCGGAGGTGCAGCTCTTAATCCTCATAAGGGAGAGGCTTTAATGCTTAGAGCTTATGCACACTTTATCTTAGTCAATCTCTTTGGTCGTCATTATAATGCCAAGACAAGTGCAACTGATTTGGGTATTCCTTACGCTCTAGAGCCAGAGGTGTTGCTCAATCCTAGTTATCAGCGCAATAGTGTTAAAGAGGTTTATGAGTTGATAGATAAGGATATCACAGAAGCCCTTCCGCTGATTGACGATAATTACTATAAGGAGAAGGCATATCACTTTAATAAGGATGCTGCAGAAGCTTTTGCCGCACGCTTCTATCTCTACTATGAGAAGTGGGCAAAAGCTATTGAGCATGCCGATAAGGTGCTGCAGAATAAAGCTCTTCGTCAGTGGTCAGATTTCCAAGATGCTACAGCCGTAGGAGCTAAGACGGAAGACGCTTACGCCAAACTGTATAGCAGAAGTAATCAACCTGCGAACTTATTGGTATTGCCTGTTCTTAGTTCGGTTCAGGACCGTTTCTCTTATGTGAAGAACCATCGTTTCTCGATGACGCACCGCAATGCGGATGAGATGTTTTTAGGAGATAATATCTGGGCTGAGTCTAAATCCAAATATGAGGATTATCAGCAGGAACCTTTCCTTTCCCCTGTGTATAACTACAAGGATGTTATCTATCAAGCTAAGTATCCTACCTATGCGTCTAATACTAATAGAACGCTATCAATACCCTTCACTGCAGAGGAGACTCTGCTTGTTCGGGCCGAGGCTAAGGTTATGAATGCTGATTTAGATGGAGCGGTATCTGATTTGAATACATGGACGCAGGCTTATCTGAAAACCAAGAAGAAGGTATTTAGTCGTGCCGAGATTGTTGCTTTCTGGAAGGCGATGGCTTACTCTACGGAAGAAACTCCTACGATGAAGAAAAAGCTAAATCCATCTTTCGCTATTCCTGAGGGCGAAGAGAGTGAAATGATATTGCATCAGGTGCTTCAGTGCCGTCGCATCGCTACTGCCTTTGAAGGTTTGCGTTGGTTTGATATACGTCGTTATGGTATTACAGTACATCGCTACGTACATGATAGACGAGATAGAGAGAAAGTATCCGTCGTTAAAACCTTGACGAAGGATAATCCGCACACGACTTTCCAAATACCACAGAATACTCTAAATGCTGGTCTTACCCCAAACAGTCCACGTTAAAAATATGGATAAGAACCTATATAAAGTTGGCTTACTGACGCTCCTCTCGCTAGGAAGTTTGTCCGCATGCCGAGATACGATAAATGAACTTAGAGATGGGTCTGTAGTCAAAGAGAAGCAGAACCAGTCCAACCTAGACCACTATATTGAGCAGGAGTTCACGAAGCCCTATAACATTGAAGTTTA
>RBKG01000266.1 GCA_003640335.1 Porphyromonas sp. | reverse complement strand
TTCTGATTTACCCAGCAAAGGTACAATAATTTAGCTTATTACCGACAGATGATAATATAAAAATAGGGCGGGTTACTTGTAGGGAAGGAGCCTCAGCTGTTTGTTTAGTTTTTTCTCAATGTTTTGAGGAATCTGTGGCAAGGGAAGATTCATATATTGCCCATCCTCCTGCTTAATAGAAGATGTTAGACTTCCCCAATTATTGTCTAAGCGAATAGTCTTATACTCGGCTTCGCTTACCCCCTTACGCTCTAGCACATAAATTTCATGAATTTTAGTAGTGAATACTAGTTCCATCTTCTTTTTAGGTTTTGTACTTAGCTCAATAGAAAGACGATACAACTGAAAATCGTAAGGTTTAATATCTTTGGGAGATGTCCCCTGAGGAAAACTCTGTTCAAGTACTTTCTTGTGGATAATTGTAGTACGACCGAACGAAGTTCGTTCCTGTTCTTCATTCGGATTTACAAGATTTAGTGAAATATTCAAAACTCCATTGGGGTACTTATTCCAATATCCAACTTTTGCTCCACTCTTTGTATCAAAGACACAGGTATCCGTAGCCTGAAACTCTCCATTGGATGAAATATGCTCGTTATAGAGCCAATTAACGAGACTGTTATTGCTCATATCTACAATCCCCTTCTGCAAAGAAGAGTGTTTAATCGCATCATCGTCCGTATATACGTCAAGACGCAATGCCTTATAGCCGAGCTTTTCTCTCTTAGTGTCAACATAAAAGTCTACTACTCCGTCGACAAAGTTTATGGGAATGCTATCCAGATATTGGTATACCCTGACAGCAGAACGAAGTCGGTAATATCTTGGTCCTTTCTCCAAAACTTCTACCTCTTGTAATTGTATAGGAGCAAAGTCAAGGTACACGGTGTCTTGTGGAAGAGTGACATCAAGCGATTGATAAGAAGGATGAGAAATCGTTACTTTCTTTGTCCCCTGCCCTATTTGGAAACAGCCATTTCTATCTGAGAAGCCCAGGAAAGAGCCATCTTCACTCTTCGTGATAAGTGCATTGACCACAGGAGCCTTGCCATCACTTGATAGGAGTAGAACTTGCTTTTGGGCTCTTAATGCTACCATACTAGCAAGAACGGAAAGAAGAAGGATAATATACTTCATAAAACAAAAATAGGGAGAGCATATATCAAGATACTCGTATACGCTCTCAAATTTAACTACATGAACTTTGGACTTACAGTAATACGAATACCGAGGAGGTACACTTCAATATTGCCCTTAAAGCCTTTATTAAGGTCTTTCACTCTAAGGATGTTGATTCCACCTCCTTGAACCATCTTCATCTAGTCTTGATTAAATTTCTTAAATTGTTAATTAGGTTGTATCGTTGCGCCAACAAATCCTAGGTGCTGGCATCCCCATCAGACAATCCTCTATCTGACCTTGCAAATATAGCCAATCGTTTTGAACCTACAAAAAACAGTTATATTGCTAATCATTAGGCTCTCAGATTATTGAGGCAGGGCAACCGCATCAAAATTCAGACGTATTATGAGTGCCGTAGGCACGATACTC
>RBKG01000278.1 GCA_003640335.1 Porphyromonas sp. | reverse complement strand
GTAGCTAGAATGGGAGAGTTATTAGTACCTACAATGGACAAATAAATAATTAACAGAGAGTACACCTATCATGCTGCATATACCCATATGCTCGCTAGAGAGCGTATTCAATGGAGACAACACCCTCGACGTTTCACGGCTGGATTTAAGACTACGTGCCGAAGAACTCCTGAGATATAAGCAGTAGTCTCCTAAACAAATCGTAGGACGATTACGATTAGAGGGGTTAAAGATAGTAGGTAAAAGTACACTCTATAAGTGGCTTCACCAAGATAAGCGTGCTGATATGCGCTTCTACCTAGATATGGTAAAGCATTCGCTAGATTACCTCAAGGGGGAGAAGGTCAGCAGTCAGGCTTGCTTCTTGGTTCTCGCCTACACCTATTGCTGAGTTGTTAGATGTCTCAAAAAGTGGCAGTTTAACTACCACTAAAAAAGTCAAGAAACAAAGATTATTTTAATAAAGAACTCCTATTCTATTGACTACTTGAACAATACTACAAATTGTATTACTTTTGTAATGTTAATCAATTAGAACAAAACTAGGTCGGCATTTAAAAGCACTATAAATCATGAGAAATGAAGACAAGCGATTAAGCCCAAGGCAAAAGGCAGAAGATATTTTAATTGATGTCTCTTGGCAGTCAATAGCTCATAGGTATTTTGGTAAATCCTCATCATGGTTTTACCACAAGTTCAACGAGAGAGATGTAAATGGTACTGGAGTGCCTTATAAGTTTACGGATGAAGAGCTCGAAATACTTAAAGGAGGTCTCTGTGACTTGGCTAATCGTATCAGAAAGGTAGCTGACGCCTTATAACAATAGGGTTCTAATTTAGATTAACACGCCGAGAGAGCTTCTGTCAGCTCGGCTCTTTCACTTCTAGGAGCCGTCTTTAGCACTTGCTTGAGACGACTTCTTTTGTTTTATAGCTAGATTTCTGCTCCAATGGTATTAGAAGCTCATTGTATATATGTCTTTTTCGCATGGACTCAAGGCAAGCACATCAAACCTTTAGTAGCTTTTTGAGGTAGTAAATATTCAGGGTAACATTGAATAACCTCTTGCGTAAGGATAATTTGTCTTTATAGTTATTTAGATTAGTGAACGAATAATCTTTACGTCCTCGACAAGCGTCTTCCCTGAAGAAGACCTCTGATACCAATAATGTGGTATAAGTCCGCTTTTCAATACGACCATGATCTTTCTCCAAAGTTTCATAACGATGACACGTGTATTGTCCTGTGAAGCAATCTTGAACATCCTCATACATGTGTTTTTGATTGCCTTTAAGGCTTAGAATATAGTCAGCTTCTGATTGGATAATCTGCTCGGCAATATTAGTTTGAGTTCCCATAGTATCTATGCTAATGACTGCTCCAGACAAATCAAGGCTATCCAAGACTTCTGGAATGGCTTGCAATTCATTGCGTTTCTTCACAACAGTCTCTTGAGCAAGGCTCAAACCGACTTCATTAACCCAAGCTGAGAGAATATGAGTACTGCCCGTTTTCTTCTTTGAGCCTTTCAGCCGTTTGCCATCAATGGCGAT
>RBKG01000315.1 GCA_003640335.1 Porphyromonas sp. | reverse complement strand
GATATGATGTTAGTAGATGCTCCTTGCTCTGGAGAGGGAATGTTTCGCAAGGATATGCAAGCTAGAGAAGAGTGGCAACCTAATAGTCCAATACAATGTGCAGATAGACAACGTCTAATTTTGTCTGATGTATGGGATAGCTTAAAGGAGGGTGGCTTACTCGTTTATTCAACTTGTACGATAAATCAAGAAGAGAATGAGGATATTGTGCAATATATCGTGGAGATTTTAGGCGCAGAAGCAATAAATCTAGGAGATATATCTGGAGGTGTATGGAAGTCTCCTTTTTCACAATACCCTTGCTATAGAATGCTCCCTCATAAAGCCAAAGGAGAGGGGCTATTTATGGCTGTTCTGAGAAAAACATCAGCTACAGAACCATCTAGAATAAAAACTAACAAAGGGAAGAAAAAGAACAATCAAACGGTAACTGAATTCCCAAAGGAAATTAAGCAATGGGTGCGTTTCTCAGACAACTATAATTTTCAAGTAGAAGATGGCATTGTGTATGCCTTGAATGATGCTGTCCAAGCTACATATCTAGGGTTAAAAGCACAGGAGATAACTCCAATCTCAATAGGCATCCCATTAGCTACATTAAAAGGAAAAGATGCTGTTCCTCATGCTGGCTTAGCTCTCTCTACAGAGTTGAATACTGAGATATTTCCTAAGTTCAATGTCGATGAACAGATGCTTATTTCATTCTTAAGTAGAGAGAATATCACTATAGATGCATCTATATCTAAAGGATTTGTCTTAATCTCTCATCAAGATTTACCCTTGGGCTTTGTTAAACATTTAGGGAATAGAAGCAATAATCTCTATCCTCAAGAATGGCGTATCCGAAATAGCGATAAAATAAGACAAAATCTGAATGGAGCCTAATATTTGGGATTTCGAACTAAAACACTTTGGCATACGTCAGTCATCTACCGCAATGAAAGTAGGGACTGATTCTATTTCTCTAGGAGCTTGGACTGCACATGCCGTTCAAGCTCCTAATCGCATATTAGATTTAGGTACAGGAACAGGCATTCTAGCTCTGATGATGGCTCAGTCTTATCCTTTAGCTGAGATTGATGCAATTGAACTAGAAGACGGTGCTTATCAAGATGCTTACTATAATATCTCTAATTCAATATTTGGCAAACGCATTAGTCTTCACCATGCAGATGCTATAAATTTTCCGTATCGCTATAAATACGACCTTATTATTAGTAATCCTCCATACTATACAGCAGATATTTATTCGTCCAATAGGGAGCGGCATATAGCTCGTTTTGATAGGCAAGAAGAAGGCTTGGGTATTAGGACGCTTATACAAATTGCTCAAAGATTATTAGATGATAGCGGAGTATTAAGCTTTATAGCCCCATATAACCGCTTAAATGAAATAAGACAACTTGCAGCTGAGGCTCTATTTGTAATCAATCATCTCTGTATCCTTGAGAGCTATCCCGGCGAACCAGTTCGCATTATGCTCATACTATCTAAGCAACAAAAGGTTTATATCCCAACACAAGAACAAATCTTATCTATTCGTGCCGAGAGTGGAGGGG
>RBKG01000320.1 GCA_003640335.1 Porphyromonas sp. | reverse complement strand
AGGAATATTGAGATTTAGTATGCAGTAGAGAATGCTCTTGCTAGGCATTATCCATATTGTCCCAGTAGTCCATATCCATTTTCATTATTTTAAGAACTTTCTCTGTTTGAAGTCCTAACCCATAGTCATAAATATATTCAACTAGTTGCTGTCCGTTTATTAGAATAATTGTTGGGGTGCCGTTGAGATTCCCGACATACTCAATAGCTCTTGGGGTATAATCAGAGGTGGTAATGAATACGCCTTTCTTAGAAGGTGTTACAGAAACAGCTCCTACGAAACTTTGAAGTTCAGCTCTCCCGACGGTATTATCAAGAGCATATCGTTTGGCTTGTATAGAGATATGATTGAAGCCTAGGATATCTTCTTTAATCGTACCGTCTATACCACCATCATTAGAAAGTTTAGTAACTATCCCTGAGTTCTTAACTTCTCCTCCATAGCCCATTGCTTGAAGTAATTTCACTACTAATCGTTCAAATTCTTGAGGATGTTTGCTTAGAATAGTAGTTAGAATTTGAGATTGGATATTTTGTTTAATTCTATTGTAAGAGTCTGATAATGCTTCTTCAGGGGTACGCTCATCATGATTTTCTTCAATAAGGGAGGAATTACTTTCTTTCGTATCTTGGCATTTAGGCTCCTTCTTTGGAGTTTTTGAACCCACACTTGTTTTGGTAAATTGATTAATTTGCTCCTCCGTACATTCAACAAGCATAGTCAATCCCTTTTCGCTGATTTTATAGTTCCCTTTTTGAGGCTTCTCTACAAGTCCAGCTATGAATAGATAAGATAAAGCCCAAGAAATACGATCTAAGAATATTTGACGATTTCCAGAAGGATACCAAGCATTTATTTCATCTTCAGTTAAGCCGAAGTATTTAGCAAGAGGAGTATGTAAATCCTTAGCTCTTAATGTTATACCTGTACTTAGTTCTTTGAGTATTGGAACTTGTATTTCTTCGTATTTAGGTATCATAAATAGCTTATTTAATCTTTAGTCTTAATGGTTAGGGAATGTTTACTAGCTAAAGTAATTAAAATTCATGTAATTATATTAGTTCTTGTTGCTCTGCAAAGGTAAGCACATGAAATAACTGCAAGAGAGACTGAGAATAGATGACAAAGTCTTTGATAAGAATTATTTGTCGATGTTTAATACCCCAAGTCTCGAATAGCAGAAAAAACCTCAAACTCAGGCAAAGAGGATATATCGCCTTTATTATAGAGTACTATTTCGGGGTATCCAATCTCAGGAGCTTCACCATGAAAAGAATAGCAGTACGCGTCAGAGCCTTTGTATCGTCCCATAAACTCTACTTCTCCCTCATATACATCACTTAGGTACTTAAACTCATCAAGTACGGCTTGTGGTATAGGATGTTGATTTTTGCTCTTCTTATTCATCGTTGTATGTTGTTTAGTTATGACAAAAGTAGCATGTGCTCAAGAGTCGTGCAATAGTGTATTCTGAAGCTATCTTACTGTTTTGGTGTTAAAATCTTCTACTTAGGAGAAGAGAAAACGAAGTGAGCGTTTCCTAAAGTCAAAACCTCGGCGAAG
>RBKG01000043.1 GCA_003640335.1 Porphyromonas sp. | reverse complement strand
CAAGGTAAAAATATCTGAATCTTATTGGCTTTATTAGCCGAACCAATAGCTCGTACAGCTTTGGGATTTCCTATCCGATGAGCCAAGCCAGCATAAGTTGCAACCTGACCTAAAGGAATATCTAACAATGCCTCCCAGACAGAAACCTGAAAGTTTGTTCCATGCAACAATAAGGGTATATTAAACTCTGTGCGCACTCCTGAAAAGAACTCATTGAGCTCTAGCATTGCCTGCTCAAGAACTTCATTTGAGCCCATTACCATCTTAGCTTGTAAAGACCGCTCTAGCGAGCTAACAATCCCTTGTGAATTATCCAGCCAATAACAGAGACACAGTTTATCCTCAAAAGAACCTAGTAAAAGTTTTCCACAAGGAGAACTATAAATTTGGGTATATATCATTCGCGCCATCGAATATCAAACACAAATAGGGCTGTACCAAAACAAGTTTTGGCACAGCCCATTTATTATCTTACGATAGGACTAAAGCTCGCAATAAAGGTCACTCGTCGTTAGATTCTTACATGGATTTGTCCAAGTATGATTATCAGCAAAAAGCTCATCACTTTGCTTAGGTCCCCATGTACCTGCAGGATAGCCATAAAGAGGGAAATCTTCAGCATTCCACAAATTAAGTACTGGGTCAAAGAATCTCCAACTTGCTTCCACAGCATCACTACGAGTAAAGAGTGTAGAGTCGCCAATCATGCTATCCTCAAGGAGTCGAGAATAAGCATCGCCCGAAGCAAGACCTCCTAGCTGGTCATAAGTAAAGTTCATTTGTACTCGCTTCACTTCAAAGCCCGAACCCGGAACCTTAGCCCCAAACTTCAAGACCATACCTTCGTCAGGTTGAATACGGATAACCAACTGATTAGGAACTGTGCGTCCGTCAGCATCAGCAAACATCTTATGAGGTGTTTGCTTGAAATGAATAACAATCTCTGTTACCTTAGTAGGCATCATCTTACCCGAACGCACATAGAAAGGTACGCCCTGCCAACGCCAGTTATCCACAAAAAGCTTCATCGCAAAGAATGTCTCAGTGCGGCTATCTGGATTTACCTTATCCTCTTCACGATAACCTACGTGATGCTCACCCTTCCATTCGCTCTCTGTATATTGACCACGGATTACATTATTCTTAATATCCGCATCCGTCATAGGGCGGAAAGACTGATACACCTTGACAACCTCATTACGGAAGTGGTCAGCATTGAATTGTACAGGAGGTTCCATAGCCACAAGAGCGAGAAGCTGAGAGAGGTGGTTCTGCACCATATCACGCATAGCCCCTGTTTGGTCGTAAAATCCGCCACGGCTCTCTACGCCCATATTCTCAACCGCAGAAATTTCTACACGGTCAATATAATTACGATTCCATAGAGGTTCAAAGATACCATTAGCAAAACGTAGTGCCATAATATCTTGTACAGTTTCCTTACCTAAGAAGTGGTCAATACGATAGAGTTGATGCTCTTGGAAATGGTCACGATAAATCTCATTGAGTTCACGAGCCGTCTTCAAGTCTGTACCAAAAGGCTTCTCAATGATAATACGTCGAATAGGACGAGGAATACCATCTTCACCACGATGTGCATCAATGCGGCAACGACCATTCTCGCACTCTTCCTTGTTTAGCCCTACCGAAGCCAAATGCTGAGGTATCAATCCATACAATGAAGGAGGTGTAGAGAGATAATAAATATAGTTTGATGGATTATCAATAAGGTCATCTAGCTCAAGAAGACGAGCCTTAAGTTTAGTGTACTCTTCAGCCTTAGCTGGGTCAATAGCTAGATAGTAAACAGAACTCAAGAACTGCTCTGCTAGAGAAGCATCATATTCGCCATCAGCGAGGTAACGCTTAAGATTTTCATCAAGATGAGGACGGAAAACAGCATCTTCATAAGAAGTACGTCCAACCCCAAGCACAGCAAATCGCTTAGGCAACTTACCTTGCTTAAATAGCTGATATAGTGATGGTATAAGCTTGCGCTTAGTCAAGTCGCCACTAGCCCCAAAGATTACCAAGACGAGACTATCTGGCTTAGACAATGTATTATTCATATCCTAAATAAGTCTTTATTTATCGTATAGAGAAACAGAGTGCCTGATTTCTTACCCTGCACTCTGCCCCCTTATTCACTCTTAGACGTTGTAAGTTGTAGAAGAAGTATTACCTCCTTGACCAGTCCAGTTTTCGTGGAAGAATTCTCCACGAGGACGGTCTACGCGCTCAAATGTATGAGCTCCAAAGTAGTCGCGCTGAGCTTGTAGCATATTTGCAGGCAAGCGGTCAGTCGTCAATGAATAGAAATAGTTTAGAGCTGTAGCGAAGGCTTGTACTGGAATACCAGCAAGAGCAGCTGTAGCTACGACACTGCGCCAAGCAGGAAGAGCTTCCTTAATTTCATTCTTAAAGTATTCGTCAAGAAGCAAGTTGCTAAGTTCGCCATTACGCTCATAAGCCGCAGCGATTTGACCCAAGAAACCTGAACGAATGATGCAACCACCACGCCACAAACGAGCGATAGAAGCTAGGTTAAGACCCCAAGCACGTTCTTTTGAAGCCTGCTGAATAAGTGCAAAGCCCTGTGCATAGCTAACGAGCTTACTAGCATACAAACAGTCGTGCAAGTTATTCACAAGTTCTTCTGCCTTAGCATCAAGTTCGATACGGCGAGAGAATGCAGCAGCAGCTTCTACACGCAAATTCTTATTAGCCGACAAACTACGTTCATAAACAGCAGCCGAAATAAGATTTAGAGGTGAACCATATTCAAGAGAGTTAATCACACTCCACTTACCTGTACCCTTCTGACCAGCTGTATCTAGGATAGAGTCAATAAGGTACTGACCATTCTGTTCCTTGTGAGCCAGGATAGCCGAACTAATCTCAATGAGGTAACTATTAAGCTTACCCTTGTTCCAATCAGCAAGAATAGCACTCATCTTATCGTTGCAAAGTTCGCCCTGCTCCTTCATCATGCCGTAAGCCTCTGCGATAAGCTGCATATCACCATACTCGATGCCATTATGAACCATCTTAACAAAGTGACCTGAGCCACCGCCACCAACCCAGCTACAGCAAGGAGCTCCATCTTCAGCCTTAGCTGCAATCTTAGTGAAGATAGGGGCGATGTGTTCCCACGCCTCTACTGCACCACCGGGCATAATAGCTGGACCATTAAGCGCACCTTCTTCACCTCCAGAGATACCTGCACCTACGAAGTAGACACCCTTCTCACGGAGGAAAGCTTCACGACGCTCACTATCTTCCCAGTTGCTATTACCACCATCGATAACGATATCTCCAGCTTCTAAGTAAGGGAGTAAACCTTCAATAACGTAATCCACAGGCTTACCAGCACGTATCATCATCATGATTTTACGAGGACGCTCGATAGACTCAACAAAAGCCTTTAGGTCAGTGAAGCCCTCAAAACGCTTACCTGCGCCACGACCTTCGATGAAGTTCTTTACTACGTTAGCTTCTGCTCCTTCAGCACGATTGTAGACTGAAACATGAAAGCCATTACGCTCCATATTAAGGGCAAGGTTCTCACCCATCACAGCTAGGCCGATAAGGCCGATATTAGTCTTTGACATTGATATACTTTTTTATTTGTTTTTATTGGTATAACTCACCAAATGTAGTGTATGTTTTACTAAAGCTCTCAATAATAAGCATAAGCTATTACATCATAAAAGGCATGTATTTATTTTCATCAGTTAGGCTCGCTTATTTAAGCTAGCTAATGCCTTTCTTGAGCCGCATATAATTCACGCCTACATAAACGAACGAACGAGCACAGCGAACAGTTGGACACATCTTCAGTCGCTCTAAAGGGGTAGTCCATATTATATAGTTCGCTCAACTTCTGACTTACATAAGACATATACTCCTCTCGGACATCTTGATAACTTAGGCGAACTGATTCCTTATCTCTCTTAAGGTAAGGGTCGTAATTCTTTATATCTTCTGCAATTTCTTTAGTCAAATACAGAGCGGGAGTCAATTTAGCATCTCTGTATGGATTCTTATACGCTCGTCGCTCTTCAAGAGTCTTATCGCGATTATAAGGATTACCGGACATATACATCTCGCAGTAAAGCAGAATTTGAATAATCGCTTTGTATTTCTTGGGATTCTCATCAATTTTAAGAAGATCGAATGCGCCAAGTTCATCACTTCCAGTCTTGTAATCAACGAGCCTTAAGCCAAGACCATCTATTTGGTCTACTCTATCTATGATACCTTTGAAAAAGACCTCAGTATCATCATTGATACGAATAGCTAATTCTCTGTTTTCTTCCGAACTGTGATAATAAAATGGACTAATCTGGCTATCTAACTCCAAAACATTGCGTACGTACTGACTTATGATTTCGATGTTGTAGGCATCATAAGAAGATATATCAGCCCGCACCTCACCTTTAGCCTTGAGCAGGAGCTCATATTGCGCTCTAACTTTATCTTGAATTCGAGAGGGGCTCTTAATCCAATAGTCTAAAAGCGTCTCTGTAACATCAAAATCACCTTTCACAGACTTCTGAGGACGCATTTCCTTATAGATTTGCTCTAAGGTACCGTGCAGGATAGTTCCAAAATCATTATTCTGTAATAGGGCCTCTGCGGACTCCTCTTCTTTCAACCGCTCTACATATTGATAGTAGAAATGAAGCGGACACTGCAGATACAAATTAAATGAAGAGGGAGATAAATGAGCTTCGCCTCGGCTCCAAGCAGATAATCTCTCTTCAACCAAGCTATTACCATTTTTAGCTACCTCAGGCATAGGCAAAGTGAAATCCCTATACCCCAAAGACGCATTAACAGAATACTTATGTATGTTTATTCGTTTTGAGGACTCTTTCCCTACATACAACTTCTCTATTTGGTCAAAATAGCGCGTCAGTTCACCCTTACCACCCAAAGCATCGTTCAGGCTATAAATCAAATGTAAGGACTTGCTTCTTGCTATATTCTGATAGAAGCGATAGGCGTCGTAAGTGTCAATATCATTAGGATTAGGCAAACCAAATTCCTCTCTCAGCTTAAATGGAATTAAAGTTTGCACGCCTTTACTCTTGGGCAACTTACCCTCTTGAGCTGATATATATATAAGGTGTTCGAAGCTTAGAGAGCGACTCTCCAGAACACCAATAATTTGAAGCCCCTCCAATGGGTCTCCCTTAAATGGAATAGTGTGTCCTTGCGTCAAACCATCTAAAAGACGCATAGCGGACTCTCTATTCATATCATAAGACTGATAACGCTCATCTTTAACCAGCTCAAGTAGGTGCTCTACATACTCTTGATAGTGCTTCAAGAAGTTCAAATCAAAGCTAAGATGAACCTTATTTCCTTCAGGTTCTGCATCTGCCGTAGACTCTACATTTGACTCTCCTTGAGGCATCAAAGCCTCAATCATGCAAACAGAGAGCTTATCTAAAATCTTAATTAAATGCTGCTCTAAAAACTCTAATGCTGAAGTTGGCTTCCCTAAGGATGCAGAAGCAACTTGCTCCTCTGGCAACAATAATAGGGCTAAAAACTCTTTGGCTTCTAATAACTCTTGATTGGATTTATCTTCCTCTCCTTGTGGTGCAAACTTCCTAGCTTCTTCAACGAGTTTGTTCAAAATCCACGTAGCATCAAGCATAAAAGCCTTCTTAGTTCTCAATGCTTTGACGATGTAGTTTAGTCCCGGGAAATAGCCTAATATAGTTTGTATCGTAAGCAGGTTAATGAGTCCTGAAACAGAATATGCACCCTTATAAGAAGACATCAGAAGGCTCATCCATCTATTAAGAAGTATCGCAATACTCGTCTTATTTAGTGGATAACCAAGGGTTATATTCAGACTTAAAGGCTTATCTACATCAGCATCAGTGCTCAATTTCCCCTCAATACGTGGAGGGATAGAACTAACAACAGGCAATAATAGTTGCTCATCAGCAAGTACAATAGCCGTATTTAATCCTAAAGCATCTTCATACCTAGCACCTAGCTCTTGCAGCAATGTAGGCAAGAGCTTAATCTGCGTCATCGTAGAAACACACTTATAAACGTGGATATCCTGAGGTAAAAAGTCTTGAGGACGTCCATCTGGATTTTCTGACAAGGATATAGTTTTCAAGTATTCCTTACTCGAAGCTAAGACCTTACTTGCTGGATGATATGGGTCTCTTACCACACAAACATCTTCATCAAAGACAAACTCTGCAATATGTCTTTGACTCATTTGCTTAAAGAGTTTCTTCTCACTAGGACTAAGTTCAAAAAGCCCCACGAAGACATAAGAAGCTACCCCCTCCTTGCCAAAGGGATTAGCTTTCACTAAATCATCTACAATATCGACACAAGACTCGGCAACCTTACGATAAATACGTCCTTCATAGGTTTTGCACTGCTCATCACATGTCTCAGAGAAGCGTCTGTACATCTCTACTAACAATCTCCAAAAGCGTATAAAGCGAAGACGAGCTTGGCTATTTTTCAGTTTGTACGCAAACTCTTCCCAGTACAGAGCAAGCAAGGATTTTAGTTCATCAGAGAGATGGTCATAATCGACATTCTCTAATTCCTTGAGGGCTTCTACATTACCATATAATTGATTAGCATCAACCAAATAACGGTCTATTTGGTCGAAATCCTTAAGCATAGTATCCCCCCAAAAAAGAAACTCATCAAAAGAGTCTTCTTCAAGAGGATCTACATTATCATCTAGATTGATTTCCTTATAGATACGATAGAGTTCAAAGAGTAAGGCTGTGCGGTC
>RBKG01000279.1 GCA_003640335.1 Porphyromonas sp. | reverse complement strand
TTACTCCTTGCTCTATAAGCTCGGCTGTTTTAGATGCCATTGCTTGAACTAAGAGGCTCATAAGAGTATCCACTTCCTCTTGGGGTCTATTCCAATTTTCAGTACTAAAAGCATATACAGTCAAGTATTTAATACCAAATTCAGCGGCTGCTTTTAGTGTTGCTTCAAGAGCTTTTTGTCCTTCGATATGACCATCAGTGCGAGGAAGTCCACGTTCTTTAGCCCATCTTCCATTGCCATCCATAATAATGGCTATATGTTCAGGTATCTTTAAATCGATATTCATTGCTGTTTATCTATTGGGAGCCTTAGAAGTTCGTTTCTTTTCGGTGTGGAGTACCAGAAAATACCTTATTATTCTGACCTATCACGAGTAAATAGTATTTACCATCTACAACCGTAACATGTAGTTTATCTTCCTTATTAAGCCTTAGTGCATCTAACCCAAGTAAAGATTGTGGGCTATTCTTTTTCCAAGTATTTCCGTCAGTACTATTATATATCTGTATTCCTAGACCTGTTGAGGTGAAAAGATAATATGTCTGATCCAACACAACTACCTCAGAACTTATAAATGGCTGTTCAGGGTTAAGAGCTTGCTGAGCTTCTTGAGCAAATGTATTGCTTCCTGTATAGAACCATGATTGTACAAGACCTGAAGGTGTTACTGTAATAAGTTTAACCTTACCTCCTTCAAGCTTTTCTGTATAACTGCTGAAGCTATTTAGGCTGAGTATTTGCTGGGGAAACCCTGTAGGAAGCTTAACCTTGCTGGCTTGAAGTGTGTTAGCGGTGTAATTAGCTATTTGGTTATTCGCTAATTTAACGATAACGCTAGCTTCTTTACTTCCATTGGGATAAATACCTAATAACTCTTGGACTCCTGAGATATTACTTAGTTTAGCCCAAGAGTTTTTGTTGTATTGATACAATGATTCATCTTCACCTAATGCGTAGCGTAGTGATTCGTATTCAGCGATACGCTTAATCTTAACTCCGCTGGGTAATTCTCCTGATGCGGGGAAAGCATTATTATTATACGCTTTGTCTTCTGTCCACGTGATTGCTTCAGGATTGCTTGTATATTGACGAAGCTTAACCTTATAGGTATAGGTTAAACTGTCAGAAGAAAGGTCTTCTTTGTAAACTAATTTGATACGCAACTCGCGTACGTCAGACGGAATATTGTATGACTTAGTTGCCGACCAAGGTTCAAAATTACCATTACCAATAGCAATGCTTGTCCTTATTGCACTTGTTCGAATAGGGATAGTAACCTTCTCTAAAGAAGTCTGATAGGGTAGAGGAATATCATTAGAAATCTCACCCTCTCCTATGTTATTTTTAATAGAGAAAGACACTCTAGATAAAGTACTATCAGTAGCAGAGGCTAAGCCAAAACTACTAATTTGCAGATTGATATCTTTGATATTTTGTAGCTCAATATCTTTTGTCTTGTTACAATTGCTAAGACCTCCAATTAAGCCTATGGCAAAGGTGACGATGGACAACTTATTTAGAGTACTCATATTTATCTCATTAGTCTAATTATAATCAAGCTTAACCTTATTTAAGCATATAGGCGCAAAGATACTAAAATTATAGATA
>RBKG01000039.1 GCA_003640335.1 Porphyromonas sp. | reverse complement strand
GTACAAACTACACGTGTAGTCTGCACAAACTTCAGCCGTAGTTTGTACAGACTTCGCCGAGGTTTTAAGTTTAGGAAAGGCACTTATATTTTCCCTTTCTGTATGTGGAAATTTTAATCCACTGCACTAGCTCTAATCAGACAAAAGAAAACCCTTCCCAATCTGCACACATACGCTACAGATTAGGAAGGGGGATTTAATAACTTTAGAATATCTTACATACGTTCGGGCATCTCAATACCTAGAAGACCCATACCCTTTTGGATAGTATTCGCAACAATCAGACTCAAAGCTAGACGGAATACACGCTTCTCTTCGTTCTCTTCCTTAAGAATACTAAAGTCGTGATAGAACTGATTATATTCCTTGACCAAGTCGTACACATAGTTAGCGATTAAGGCAGGACTATAAACACGGCCTGCTTCTGCAACGACATCGGCATATTCGCCAAGACGCGCAATAAGCTCTTCTTCCTTAGTACTAATTTCTAGGTTAGCACCTGCAAAAGTTTTAATATCTCGATTGATTAAGCCCTCATCATTTGCTCTACGCTCCAAAGAACGGATACGCGCATAGGTGTACTGAATGAATGAACCTGTATTTCCGTTAAAGTCAATAGACTCTGCTGGGTCAAAGACCATATTCTTACGAGGGTCAACCTTAAGAATAAAGTACTTAAGCGAACCTAAACCTACACGACGAGCAACTTCTCTAGCCTCCTCCGCAGTCATATCCTTAGCCTTGCCTGCTTCATGAGCAATTTGTAGAGCTGTCTCTGTCATCTCGTCCATCAAATCATCAGCATCAACGACAGTACCTTCACGGCTCTTCATCTTACCATTAGGAAGCTCTACCATACCATAGCTAAAGTGCACTAGACCCTTACCAAACTCGAAGCCTAGGCGGTCTAGCAACTTACTCAATACTTGGAAGTGATAGTTCTGTTCATTACCAACGACATAAACCATCTTATTGATTGGATAGTCATCGAAACGAAGTTTAGCTGTACCAATATCCTGAGTCATGTACACAGAAGTACCATCAGAACGAAGAAGGAGCTTTCTGTCTAGACCTTCATTAGTTAAGTCAGCCCACACAGAGCCATCTTCATCTTGCTGGAAGACACCTTGCTTGAGACCACGAAGCACCTCTTCTTTACCCTCTAGATAAGTTTCGCTTTCGTAATAAATCTTATCAAAGCTAACGCCCATACGCTTGTATGTCTCATCGAAGCCGGCATATACCCATGAGTTCATGCGCTTCCATAGAGCTACAGTATCAGCATCACCTTCTTCCCACTTACGAAGCATAGCACGAGCTTCGGCCATCAGTGTAGATTGAGCTTCGGCTTCTTCCTTGCTTAGACCTTGAGCCGTTAGTTGATTAAGTTCCTCCTTATAATGCTTATCAAACAACACGTAGAAGTCCCCAATGAGGTGGTCGCCCTTCTTGCCAGTACTCTCTGGAGTAGCGCCTTCGCCCCACTTAAGCCAAGCAAGCATGCTCTTACAGATATGAATACCACGGTCATTAACGATATTAGTTTTAACAACCTTAAGACCATTAGCTTTCAAGATTTCCGAGAGGCTATAACCAAGGAGATTGTTACGCACATGACCGAGGTGTAGAGGCTTATTAGTATTTGGAGACGAATACTCTACCATGACCAAAGGAGCATGCTCATCAGCCTCACGATGCCCATACTGAGGGTTAGCTACTATTTCATCGAAATACTCCAACCACGCTTCTGAAGAGATTGTCAGATTTAAGAAACCCTTAACGACTTGTATGTCTGAAACAAGCGCACTATTACTCTTCAACCACTCACCTAATTCGGTTGCGGTCTGCTCTGGGTTCTTACGGCTAAGTTTGAGAAGGGGGAAAGCAACTAGGGTTAGATGTCCCTCAAACTCACGCTTACATTTCTGAAGTTGTATTTGTTCTACTGGTGCCACAGAGCCATAAAGCGCCTCTGTAGCAGACTGTACTGCCTCGGTAAGTTGTTTGATTATCGACATATTTGATTCTATATTCTTTTCTTTTATCCTGCAAAGGTAACTAATCTCTAGCGTTTAGGCATTTTTGCCCCCAAATGCACATTTAACGAAGTCTATATCCAACATCAGACTCTCTCTGAAGTATAGGTCTCCTCCTTTCAACTGACACATATCCTATAAAGGGTCAATATCAAAACTTATGTGAACCCTACTATAATTAGGATATGTAGCTCTTAACCATTCTAAGGCTTCCTTAAAAACTCTGCGTTCTTCCCTAAACGATACATTGTATGGTCTGCGGCAAACGATGTGGCGCACATAACGTCCCTCTATCTTTATTGCACTGAGAGCTTGTGCTCCACTCACCCACTCTTTGCCTAACTTCCCCTGAAGAACCTGAGCGTAAACATGTGCCATCTTCTCCGTATCGTGCTCGTCATAGCCTTTAACAACGACATAACTTACTCGTGTAAATGGAGGCCAATGATAACGCTGACGCTCACCCAAGACCTCCTTAATATAGGCATCATAATCAAACATCTTAAGAGCTTCTATGAATGGATGCTTAGGCTCTGATGTTTGAAGCACTATACGGAAATCCTGTTCACTAGCTCCATTAGCACGATAAAGAGCCATTTGATAAAGAAGTTGATAAGCTCGTTCGCCTGCTCGGAAGTCTGGATAACCTAGAATATCATCTAACTGAACTACAGCTATCAATCCTATATTATCCCATATCGGCTGAGTCTTGATAACTTGTGTCCCCACAATAATATCCACATCACCAGCCTCAATACGCTCTAAAGACTCTTGTCTTCGACTAGCCGTTTGCAACGTTTCACCATCAAGGCGCATCACTCGAGCATCGGGAAATAGCTCATTAACTTCTTCCTCTACTCGCTCTGTACCATAACCCACAAGGCGTAACGCTGGAATAAGTTTATCCTTACGTTTAGACTCTGTTGCGTGACAAGAGGGACATGCCTGAGGGAGTGGTTCCGTATAACCACACTGCGAGCAGGAAAGTAAACGACGAGATGCATAGTAGCTCATGCTAATCGCACAGCGTGGACATTTCACAGCCGAAGAACACACAGAGCATAACATATATGGAGCATAACCTCGCCTATTTTGCAAAAGCAAGACTCTCTGACCCTTTGCTAGTACCCGCTCAATATGTATGCGTAAACTCGGACTAATCACTGATATATCCTTCCCCCTTGCCTCGCGCTTCTCTTTCTTTAAGTCTATAATCTCAATAGACGGAATAGGACTATTAGCTAAAGTACCTTTATCTAAATCTATTGAACCATACTTTCCTCTCAAGACATTGAAAAGCGTTTCTGCCGAAGGACTACAGCTAGAAAGCAGCACTGGTATGCGCTCCTTAGCCGTTAAATACAGCGCTACATCTCGAGCGTGAAAAAGCGGTGCTGTGTATTGATGCTTGTACATGTACTCCTGCTCATCGTCAATGATGATTAACTGCAGACGACGACAGGGCAAAAATATCGCAGACCTATTACCAAGAATTAGGCAAGCCTCTTCGGTACTAGACAGATGCTTATAAAGTTCTATGCGCTTAGCCTCGCTGACATCAGGGTGATAGTGATACATTTTACCCTTGGAAGCCTGCTTCAGTGCTGATAGATAATGAGCTGCTCTAGGCACACCCGAAGCTGAAGGACTAAGCAAAAGCACCTGTCCACCAGCAGTAATAACATCTTTTACTTGAGCGATGATGCTACTCTCTTTGCTTTCAATATCGCGTGAACGCAGTAAGGTTACCGATTGCGTTAGAGAGTATGCTGAGTATTCATTGCCCTTATCGCATGCAATATTTAAGTCCTCTTCATCAGGGGTATTTAGGCGACTATCTGCCACTTGAACTAACTCCAACACACCTAACTCCACCAGCTTACGCAGGTGGATAGCAATACTCGCATCTCCCGATGTAAGTTGCCCTCGAGGAATAAGCGCAGCATAATCTCCTCCAAGAGAGAGCAAAGCTGAGAGAAAAGAGGTTAAAACCTCCATGCGCTTAGTGGCACGTTTCATATCCCGAAAGACTTGCTCAAGAGCTTCATCTGTGCGATATGCCTCACTCAGTCGTAAGCAAGCCTTTAGTTTGGGTTTATAATGCGACCGAATAACTTCATCTGTAGAGATTGCACCCAAAGCAAGTAAACGATAATAGGCACGTGAAACCCTTTGCTCTATCATACTCTGCAAACGCTCTAAGGTCAAACCATCATCACCAGCTTGAGCTAAGACATCCAGCACTTGCACTTCTAGAGCACTCAGACTAGTCGTCGCTATAAAATCGGGATTAAGATGAATAATCGTGCGACTCTCAGGAAGTAAGCCATGAGGCACAGCAAGACGAAGGACAGAGCCTAGAGAAGCACAATAATAGTCAGCCATCCAATGCCATAAATCAATCTGCGCCGAAGGCACAAGAGGACTATCATCAACTAAACTAAGGACATACTTAAGTTTAGAAGAAGCGATACCTTCGGGAGGTGCTAAGCTGACAGACACTATAATGCCTGTATAGAAACGCTTGCCCCCAAAAGGGACTACAGCTCTACGCCCAACAAGCGTATCAATATCTGAATTAAACTGATGGGGAGCTAGCTGATAGTGATAAGTAGTAGGAGTAGCTAAAGGAAGTACTAACTCTAGGAAGTACATCGTATTACCATTCAATAGGTTTCAAGCCATGCGCCACTAAGAAGTCATTAGCTTGAGAGAAGTGTTTACACCCAAGAAAGCCTCGATGAGCTGAAAGTGGTGACGGATGCGGTGCTTCTAGGACGAGATGCTTACGAGTATCAATCATAGCTCCCTTTCGCCTAGCATAAGAGCCCCACAGCATAAAGACAATAGGTTCTTCTCTACGATTTAATTCGCTTATTACTCTATCGGTAAAGGTCTCCCAACCAATACCCTGATGAGAACCAGCCCGACCATCTTCGACCGTTAGTGTTGCATTCAGAAGTAATACACCCTGCTCAACCCATGGCATCAGATGTCCGTCAGATATAATAGACTCTCGTCCTAAGTCATCAAGGATTTCTTTTTTGATATTGACTAGACTAGGAGGTACTTTAACGCCCTTAGGAACAGAGAAAGCCAAACCCTCGGCCTGCCCTGCTCCGTGATAAGGGTCTTGCCCAAGAATAAGTACCTTGACCTCTTTGTAGGGGCAAGCATCTAAGGCTCTGAAAATGTATTTACCTTCGGGATAAACACGACGAGAAGCATAGGCTTGTCGTACTACTGCCGTCAGATGCTCGAAATAAAGTTTCTCAAATTCATCAGACAAAACCTCTGCCCAAGAAGGCTCTATACGCACTTTCATAAGCTATTGCTTGCGCTTCTTATAGCTGAAAGCCTGCCAAACTTCCTCACTCCAGCCTTGCTGAGACATCTCCCACTTAGCTGCAGCAAATAGATAGTCGCTAAGTCTATTGACCATAGCAATCATACCCTCAGGAAGGGGGTCTATGCGCTCAAGTGTCCATAGCCTACGCTCTGCTCGACGGCAAACAGTACGAGCAATCTGCATGTGCGACGAAAGAACCGTTCCTCCGGGTAAAATGAAACAGCCATTATTGGGTGTCGTCTCAAGAAATTTTTTCGTTTCTTCTTCAACAGCCTCAAGCCAAGCCAGTTCAAACTTATTTGGGTTCTCACCTCGACGACTGCTAGGCGTAGCTATCAAACTCATCATCTGCATAATCTGTCTCTGCAGATTATATAGGAAGATATTTCGTTCATCATCTTGAGGGAGCAAGGCTCTGATTAAACCTAGATGGGCATTAAGCTCATCCATTGCGCCATTGGCTTCTATACGGGGATTATCTTTAGCGACACGTTCACCCCCGAATATACCCGTAGTTCCCTTATCTCCTGTTTTCGTTACTATTCTAGCCATTATTTATCTGTATCAATCAAATTAAAATGTATAATAGAAATGCCATACGGAGGTAATACAAACTCGTAAGGCGCATAGTTTGTTAGAGTCGATATTTGAGAGGCTCCACTCAATAGATTTGTTTGCTTGAGTGCTTCATTAGGCTTTAAGCCTATCTCAGAGAAGACAGCCTCACTAATTTGCAAGGATGTAGGCTTAGCTTCAGAAGAGAAGTTTACTGATATAAGCACCCATTCTTTACCCTTTTCATAGCGCAGATAGCTCAAGACTCTATGCCTATCATATGCTTGTGTTTGGAGATAGTTCAGCCCATAGTACTGTCCACTATCAAGCACACTATACTTCTCTGGGAGAGTAAGAATTTGTCTATGAAAATCTAATAGCAGACTTTCATCTTGATGCAAATGCTCTGCTCCGAAATCTATCCCTAGACGCTGGAGAGAAGCCATTGACCAATAATCGAAGATTGTCGTACGTCCATCTCGACCGCTGAAACCCTCCTCATCCATACCAGGCTCGCCAAGCTCGCCTGCGAAATAATGCAGATATGGATTAGAGCCACTCAGATATAAGGCTGTCAAAGCAGGATACAAAGACTTGGTCTGACCTGCATAGAATGGCGAAGCAAAGCGTTGTTCATCGTGATTTTCCAAGAAATAACACATCTTCTCTTGATACTCACGAGTAGCTAAGCGCGCCATATCAAAGGCATCGGCAGACTGCTCTCCGCGAACAATAGACTTCAACGTATCATACACTCCGACCTTATCATACAGATAGTCAAAGCCTGCAGACAAATACTCTTGATAGCGATGCGCTTGATAAATCTCTGCTAAGAAGAAGACGGGATAATTCGCTTTCACTTGAGGCAGAGCCCAAGCCCAAAATTGAGGTGGCACCATCTCCGCCATATCACAGCGGAAACCATCGATCCCCTTACTCGCCCAGAAGCAAAGGATTTCATACATCCGGTGCCATGTATTTGGGATAGGTTCG
>RBKG01000017.1 GCA_003640335.1 Porphyromonas sp. | reverse complement strand
ATAAAACTATATGCAACTTTTTATTTTACTTGCCTAGACGAGCAAGAATAGCCTTAGCACTTTGGCTGAGAAGAACTACAGCACCAGCGAGGATAGCCACGTCCTTAATAACCAAGCGACCAGCACCTGTTAGATAAGGGAAGCCATTAGCATACTCACCTGCTGCAAGAGCTTCTGGCGAAGCATGCACCCAAGCCTCTGGAGTAGTTACCAAGAATGAAAGTGTTCCAAATGTCATGATGATGCAAAGCACTTCACCAGCAAGACCAAGATATGGATTGAACATACCAAGGAATACCAAGATACCGATAGCACAAATCAAAAGACCAAGACCGTGTGAGAATGTATAAGTACGGTTCTCTACGTGCCATGCACTCTTAGCAGGGTCATAAGCACCTTCCTTTACTTCATTCAACTTATACTCCTTAACAACTTTTCCTTCAGGAGAAGTAACTTCATTGCTAGCATTCTTAAGCATAAAGCTCATGAATGGGCTATTAGCAACAAACTTAACGATACCATTTGCCTCATAATTGGCAAATTTGAGACCACCAATCCAAACGAAGATAATTAAGATAGCAACGCGGATAAGCTTATAACCTAAGTTTTGCAGGTTTGCTGCACAGTCTAGGAAACTGACAAATAACTTATTCATAATATTGTAATTATACGTTTAACAATTCTACATTTTATCAAGTGCAAAGTTCGGAAGAATTATCCTAAGTGACAATAACAATAAGGGAAGAATAATTATCAATTTGGGACTACATCATTGGGTCTTCATCTTCAGAAGGTGCAAATTGAGACCAATCTAGTTCTTTTGGGGTATCTAAGGGCGAGGAGGTAGTATTCTCAAAACGTGAAGGCTTGCTTAAGATATTTATCTGTTGGCAATCAACCACAGGGAATATGCGCACTTCGCCTTGCCTATTGGTATTCTTATCGTAAGTGAGGCGACCTTCCACATGTAGCGTTTGGCCTTCTTGTACAGATTCCTCTATTAGTTGGGCTATATCTCCCCAAGCTGTAATCACATGACGAAGTTCTTGCTCTTTTGGTTCATCGCCTTCCCTCTGAGGAGGAAAGGTTTCTTTTGTTCGCAAGATAAAATCAGCACGCACATGACTATAACCGAAATAACGAACATTAGGGTCTGACTCTACAATCCCTTCTAATATGACCTTATTTACCTGCATTTCTCCGCTTAGCTTGTATGAGTAGTCGTTCAAATTGCTCCGCTCGCTCTTCATCTCCAAGACGTTCGTAGCTCTTAATAATAAGTTCTATTGCAGGGATATGAGCCGTATCTTGTGCAATCAGACGAGCTAGTGGCTCTATGGATTCCTCATACATAGCGTAGCTGGAATAGTATTTCCCTAGCTCGTATAAAACAGTGGCATGCAGGGGCGATAGTGCTTCTGCTTCACGGAGGGCAGATAGCTGTTTGTTTCTATCCTTCTGCATACGATAGGCACGGGCCTGCCCTAAACGAGCTTCAAGCGAACGTATATCATAATCGATAGCCTTAGCATAGCAACGTAAGGCAGCCTCTGGGTCGTGTGCTTCTATCAAACATTCATTGCCCATCTGCACATGCTCCTCCGACAATGCACGAAGACGCTTACGCCCATCTTCTAGCTCTCGGCGCAAAGTTCTTAGCTCTTGAGCCATTTGCTCTACTCGCCCGAGCCTCTGGCACAGCAATCTTAAGTAAAGCGGATTACTAAGCTGATTATTCCCCTCTACTGCCGTACGAAAAGACACAATAGCATCTGAGTACCTCCCCTGCTTCCACTCGGTATTAGCCTGTAAATAATGCTGATTAGCCTCTGCCCTAGCAAAAGCATCACCTAGCAACTCAGCATTATTCATCTGTTCATAATAGCGCGCTATCTCTGGACGTGCTATTATATCTCTCATATGAATAGGGGCTCTCAGCGTCATACCCTCTAGACTACGACAGCGGCTAAGAGCCACATAGGTTTGCCCACTGGCAAATATTCTATCCGTAAAATCAATAACGACTCGTTCGAACGTCAGCCCCTGACTCTTGTGGATAGTGATTGCCCAAGCTAGGCGAAGAGGATACTGCGTAAACATACCTAGGGTTTCGGTAATAATCTCACCGTCTTCCTCATCGTATGTATATCTATTATTCTCCCAAACATTGCGCTCTACAGCATGAAGACTTCCGTCTTCTAGACGTATTGTAATTTTCTCTTCTTCTAGGTCAATATGTTCTATAACGGCAATCGTTCCGTTAGCCCATCGCTTATCTCTATCATTCGTGAGCAACATAACCTGAGCACCCTCTTTGAGAATGAGTTCCTCCTCTGTAGGCAGGTTTGCCTTGGGAAAGTCCCCATCTACGACTCCGCCAATTCGATAGGTACGTCCCTCTATCTGTCGCAAGCACTCTTCATTGATAGCTGCGACTCTATCACGACGAGACGCTAGTGTGATGACTAAGTTCTCTTTCTCTGGTTGGTAATTGGGAACAACCCGATTATTAAGTACTTCCAAATCATGACTAGTCATTTGACCAGCACGCACACGGTCTAGAATTTCTACGAATTGAGCCTCTTCTTGCCTATAAACTTTGCGTAGCTCAATGCCCAAGAGATAACATCTATCATATTCTGCGGAATTAAAAACTCGAGCAGCAAAGAAATAATGAGAGCGGTAATAAACATCAAGAATTTGCCTATCCTCTGCACGGACAACTGGCTCCAACTGATAGAGGTCGCCAACAAACAGCATCTGAATACCACCAAAAGGCTGATAGGGGCGAGCCGTATAAGCTCTTAGGATTTTATCTATCGCATCGATAACATCCGCACGTACCATAGAGATTTCATCTATAATAATCATCTCTAAAGAGCGGATGAGCTTACGATGCTCGCTACTATAGCGAAAAGACTTAAAGATTTTATTCCGTTGTAAATCGGGGTCTTCAGGAGGGAGAGGACGCAGTGGTAGCTTGAAGAATGAATGTATTGTTTGCCCTCCGATATTGAGAGCCGCAATGCCCGTAGAGGCTAGAAGGACATGCGTTTTCTTGCTATGCTCATGGATATAGCGCAATAGAGTAGATTTACCTGTACCAGCTTTACCCGTCAGGAATATGCAGTCCGATGTACTGCGTATAAGTTCTAGAAGCGTTTGTTGCTCTAGATTATTGGTATCTAATATGTATTCGCTATCGTGCATTTAGCCTAGCCGAGCACTTTATTACGAGCTATCGTCGCAACGTATTCTTTGAGATAGTTAGGTGTCCAGTATGCAGTATCTACAAATACTTTATCTTCATACAAGCGACTAACAAGCGGCAACATATAACGAGCTTCGGGAACAAAATCACCAGCCACATTATAATCAACATTAGCCCATAGACCTACACATTTCTTGGCTCCATCACCAAAGAAATGATAAGATAGTTCCTTCATATCTTCAGCAAAAAGATGCTCAGAATCTAGAATATAAGGTTGCTCTTGCGTTAAAACTTGCCCATCTTGATTATATGTCGCTGTGTACACTTCCATACGGCGAGCATCAATCATAGGCACAAGGCGCAAACTTTCATTTACAAGGCTACTAGGAAGTGATTGCCTATACCCCTCAGCCATCAAAGCCAAAGCAGACACAGCTATCAATGGCACATTGAAACCATGGCATAAGCCTTTAGCTAAAGAAGAACCTATACGCAAGCCGGTATAACTACCGGGACCAGCACTGATACCTACAGCATCTAACTTAAGACCCTTCTCTCGAAGTATCTTGACAGCTTTTTCAGCAAGGACCCCAGCACGAGCAGAGGCTCCTCCTTCGGGAGCAACTTCGACGGCTGAGAATAAGACTTCTTCTCCACAAGTGAGGGCTACACTGACCGCTGGTGTAGCTGTATCAATCAATAGAAACGTATTCATAATTAAATATCTCTAATACCATGAATCTGGCACAGAGTAGCTATGTTTATCGTATTTAATATCTCTAAGTAGACTACTCTTAACGCCTACTGTAAAATTATAACTCTTATACGGACCAAATGGAATAGCACTAGCCGTAAAGCTCCAGCAATGCAGGTCTCGAGTGATACCAATAGTCATATTAGCTATTCTATTGGCTTCGAAATCATAACTTGTGCTAAAGTTAAAGTTCCAGTTCTTTGTCGGCTGTATTGAGCCATTAACCATAAGTGAATGATTTAAACGATAGTCAAACTCATTCTTATCTAGGTTAAAATTCGCTCTATTTAAGTTCACCCCATAACTGAAAGATACGCTCCAAGGCACAGGGTTGATGACATAACCATCACCATCATACTGTATCCCATCGCTCTGCCCATAAAGAGAAGCATTTGATTGCTGTGCTTTCTTAGCTTGCTCTCCTAGAGAACCTTCTTCAGTAGGTTTGTTGTTACCAGCTTCGCCCTTCTTCTCATCGCCCTCTTCCTTATCTTTCTTTCCGCTAAAGAGGTTACGCAGTTTCTTGAAGGTATCATTATTCAGAGTATAGCTAAAAGATGTTCCTGTTCCTCTTAGACTACCAAAACCTTGACCATTAAGGACACGCAGTTTGTCCATACGCACGGCATACAGATTGCCATCACTACCTCGTACAGCTTGCGTCACATAAGGGTCAAACGAACCACTTAGATTTATGGTAATACCCTTAGTAACCTTAAGAGCAATACGCGCACTTATGTCTGAGAGTTTGAATGAGTCGGCCGCGAGGTTATAGCTGGTTGAAAGTGCAAAGTTATCGATGATACTAACCTTCTTATAAACCTCAGTACTATCCTTAGCATCGATTGAGCGAACTTTAGCCTCAATGTTATTATCTAAACTAAAGTTAATTGAAGCACTCTTACCCATAGAAGGAGCTCCAAAGATTTGCCCTTCGTAGATATTGTAGCGCGTATGCACACTCTTACCGTCTGCCGTCGTATAATTCAAGTCTCGGTAATAGCCCCACATATCCTCACCAAAGTCTGGGCGATAACTAACACCAATAGAAGGCGTCATACGATGACGTATCATCTGGACCTTATTGCCAAATAGCTTCCAAGGCTTAAAGAAGCCATAAGCCGTCGTGGACATACTAGCCGATGTACTAAAATCATAGGCTCTATTAAAGCCATACTTACGCTCATCTACAACCTGATTAGTAGCTGCGTCATAACGCTTCTCCGTATGTGAGGTATACCAACGCTCATTATAGCTTGCACTCAGAGTAAGGTCAATATAATCTAAGAGCTTGTAAGATGCTGAGATAGGGATACTATGGCTAACTCCATTCTGCCAATCTCTAACCAAAGATTTCTTAAAGATTGAGTCTTCATGTGTAGAAATACTGTTGCGTAGCTGCCCCGAATAACTCATACTAATCTTCTCATACCAGCGTTCACTACCCACCCTATTCTTACGCTTAAAGGGGTAGATACGGCTCATATTTACAGACAAGTTAGGCGAGTTGAGCGATACCATCTGATTGCTTGATGTCTGTATCGCATCAAGAGATGCAGACAGAGAAAATGGCGAACTACCAAAAGTGCGAGTATAACTAATAGACGAACTCTTTGTATTCTGAGAGGCTTGCCCCGGATTATAAAGAGTATTGAGGGAATTATGGTTATAGCTACTTGTTGAGTAGTTTACACTTGCAGAGAAAGTCTGATTAGGATTAGCCTTAGCATCTTGGCTGTGATTCCAACTAATACGGAAGTCAGTACTCTTACTATAAGTACCCGCTACATCCTTATCCCCTGTAACGGTCACGATATAACTCGCACTCAGTGCGCCATTATAGCGGTAACGCTTGCGGTAATTACTACGTGCATTAAGCCCCCAAGAACCTCGGCTATACCAATCTCCCGTAACGGCTAAGTCTGCATAGTCATTGATAGCAAAGTAATATCCACCCTCACGCAAATAAAGACCACGGCTAGACTCTTCACCATAGCTAGGCATCAGGATACCCGAACTATAAGAGCTACTAAAAGGGAAAAATCCGAAAGGCAAACCAATCGGCAAAGGCACACCTGCTATCACAAGATAACTAGGACCTGCTACGATATTCTTACCCGTTCGCACCTTCGCACGTGTAAGCTGTAAGTAAAAGTGCGGATGTTCGTGATTGCTACACGTAGAGTAGCGACCGCCCTCCATATACATGCAGTTATCACCACTCTTCTTCGTACGCTCGGCCACAACATAACCTTCCCCCTGCTGAGTTACGACACCCGTAATAAAGCCCTTACCCGTCTTAAAATTATAATTCATGGTCTTGGCTTCATAGCTTTGGTCGCCGTCTTTGAACTTAGGGTGCTTGGCAGGATTCCCCAAACTATCTAAGGTATAATGAGCATAAACAAGATTACTATCTATATTCATGCGCATATACTCACCCTCTAGTCCCTTATCCTTATAGTCGACAGTGCTAGGACCAAACATATAAACCATATTGGTTCCGAGCATGACTACAGAGTCTTTAGCCTTGTACTCTATAATATCATCAAAGCCTGCACGTGGTTCCTCTACTTCGACTGAATCCTTCTTTACAGTGTCAGCTGAAGCAATAGTTTCTTTACCTTTCACAAGACTATCTACCCGACGAGTAGTGTCAGCTAATGTATCTTTGGGAATAGTTGGAGATGTAGGCTCAAGCTTAGTAGTATCTTGAATATCTGCAGAGGCAATGCTGTCTGTCTGCTTGAGTGTATCGACTAATTTCTTAGTTTGTAGACTACCTACACGCTCTTCAGCCTGCCGACGGGCACGCCAAGGAATAACACATGCCGATAACAACTGTGTAGCTATTATAATGAGGGGTAGTCTTGATTGTAGACTTATCTTGATTCGGTCGAACATTTAGTTATGCCGTTATCCTAAGCTTATTTCTTTGTACTTACTTCTAATAAACGAACAAAGGTACAGAAAATTTGA
>RBKG01000006.1 GCA_003640335.1 Porphyromonas sp. | reverse complement strand
AAATTTAAGTGCGCGCACTTACTGATTTCAGTACGTGTACTCACGAATGTGAGTGTGCGTATTCATTTCGGCGAGTACGCGTATCCCTATCTGGATATTCTCTACTTTTAGTCCAAGCAATGCCCTCATAAGAAACTTTGCAGAGTTGCTGACTATGTAGTATCTTTGCAGGCAAGAGTTTGTTGCATAGGTAGAACCGAGGCTATGTTGTAGTATTTTTCTTATCAAGAGTCTTACAATCGTAGCGTCTTAAGAGGTCTACAAAGGAACAAACCCAACTTGTCATTCGAGAGGCCGCTCGACGGCTTCCATAAGTCAAATCTATATTTTACCAAGACCCGCATTTGTTGGCGTTTCTTAAAATTATCAAGTACACGTGTTAGATAGAATAATCAAGTGGAGTATTCAGCATAAGTTGTTCGTAGGAATAGCTACGCTTTTACTTATCGTATGGGGAGTATGGAGTGCGTTGCGCTTGCCTATAGATGCTGTTCCGGATATAACTAATAACCAAATACAGATTATAACCTCTGCGCCTAGTTTAGCAACTCAGGAAGTAGAGCAACTCGTAACAGCTCCTATTGAGCGTGCCCTTGGGAATATCCCCGGACGTATAGAGATGCGTTCAATATCTCGCTTTGGCTTGTCGGTGATAACGCTTGTCTTTGAGGATAGTATGGACGATTACAAGGCGCGTGCCCTTGTTCAAGAGCATTTGCAACAAGTTGCGTCTGAACTGCCTGAAGCTGTAAGTAAACCTGAGTTGGCTCCTATGAGTACCGGCTTGGGAGAAGTCTATCAGTATATACTGCTACCTAAGGAAGAGGGCAAGTATAGTGCTATGGAGCTGCGCTCTCTGCAAGATTGGGTTGTCGCTCGTGGTCTGAATGGAACTAAAGGCGTTGCGGAAATCAATGGCTTTGGTGGTGAATTGAAACAATATGAAGTTTCTATTGACCCTAATCGACTGCGTTCGCTAGGCTTGACCCTGACGGATGTCTATACGGCTTTGGAGTCGGGCAATCAAAATACAGGAGGAGCGTATATTGATAAGAAGCCTAATGCCTTCTTTATTAGAGGTGTGGGTATGGCTGGCTCGCTTGAAGATATCGGACAGATTGCTATCCCGAATGCTTCGGGAGGTTCTGTGCTTATCCGTGATGTAGCACGTGTGGGCTATGGTTCGGCTGTTCGTTATGGAGCCTTGACGCACGACGGACGGAGCGAGGTCGTCGGTGGCATCGTGATGATGCAGAAAGGTGAGAATAGCCACGAAGTAGTAGCGCGTATCAAGGAGCGCATCGCCGAAATTCAAAGCTCCTTGCCTTCGGACGTCACTATAATGCCTTATTTGGATAGAGCCGATCTAGTGGACCATGCAATTAGTACGGTTCAGCGCAATCTGATTGAGGGTGCTTTAATCGTCATATTTGTACTCGTTCTCTTTTTAGGAAACTGGCGTGCTGGTTTTATTGTGGCTTCTGGTATTCCTTTAGCGATGCTTTTTGCTCTAGGTATGATGAACCTCTTTGGCGTTAGTGCTAATCTGATGAGCCTAGGAGCTATTGACTTTGGTCTTATTATTGATGGTGCAGTTATCGTCGTTGAAGCTACTATGCACCACCTCGCTATGCGTAGAAGTGCTCATGCCTTGAGTCAGTCCGAGATGGATGACGAGGTTTATCACTCGGCTTCTCAGATACGTAGTAGTGCTACATTCGGTGAGATTATCATCTTAATCGTATATATTCCTATCCTCACGCTTGTCGGTGTGGAGGGTAAAATGTTCTCGCCTATGGCTATGGTGGTGGGCTTCGCTATCATTGGGGCTTTGCTACTTTCGCTTACTTATATCCCGATGATGAGTGCAACCTTCTTGAGTAAACAACCCTCTACTAAGGCTACCTTTGCAGATAAGATGATGGCTAAGATAACAAGAGTCTATGTGCCACTACGCAATCGTGCTTTTGCTCATAGTCGTTGGGTCTTAGGGCTTACCTTGCTTTTGTTTGCCTTGGCTCTTACTTGTTTTATGCAGATGGGAGGAGAGTTTATCCCACAACTTCAAGAGGGGAGCTTTGCTTATAGCTGTGTTTTGCCTCAAGGTGCTTCCTTGGAGCAAAGTGTGGAGACGAGTATGCAGGCATCACGTATCATTAAGAGCTTTCCTGAGGTTAAAATAGTTGTGGGTAAAACGGGTTCAGCAGAGGTTCCTACAGACCCTATGCCTCCCGAAGTTACAGATCTTATGGTGGTACTTAAGCCCCGAAGTGAGTGGCCGAAAGCTAAAACTTATGAAGAACTAGGGGAGGAGATAAGCGAGAAGTTATCAGTTATTCCCGGCGTATTCTTTGAGCGTTCACAGCCTATTCAGATGCGCTTTAATGATCTGATGACAGGTGTCAAGCAAGATGTAGCTATAAAGGTCTTTGGCGAAAATATAGATACGCTTGTGGGTATAGCCCAACGCATAGGAGGACGAATAGCGAAGATAGAGGGTGCGACAGAACCTCAAGTAGAAGCAGTAGCGGGTTTGCCTCAAATCAATGTAGAGTATGATAGGTCCAAGCTTGCAGCCTATGGCATTAGCGTACAAGAAGCCAACGATGTCTTAAGTAGTGCTTTTGCTGGTCGCGTGGCTGGTCAAGTCTTTGAAGATGAACGTCGCTTCGATGTCGTTGTTCGCTTGGATAGTACCTTCCGACGAGATATAGAAGATGTACGCTCTTTAGCCGTGGCAAGCAAATCGGGTCAGCTAGTACCTCTTACAGAGATTGCGCATATTGACTATCGTTTAGGACCTGCTCAGATTAGCCGTGAGGAGGGTAAGCGTCGTGTCGTGATTGGCTTCAATGTGTCGGGACGAGACGTAAGTAGTGTCGTGGGCGAATTGAAATCCAACTTGTCAGATATTAAGTTGCCAACGGGTTATTATATTACTTATGGAGGTCAGTTCGAAAATCTAGAAGCAGCTAGCCGAAGACTTATGATTGCGGTGCCTATTTCGCTGTTCTTGATATTCGCACTTCTGTACTTTACATTCTCCTCACTAAGGCAAGCAAGTTTGATTTTTACCGCTATCCCTATGAGTGCGATAGGAGGTGTGTTTGCCTTGCTGGTGTGCGGTTTGCCTTTCAGTATTAGTGCTGGTATAGGCTTTATTGCGCTCTTTGGCGTGGCTGTATTGAATGGTATTGTCCTTGTGGGGACATTCAATAGGCTTGAGCATGAGGGTGTAGGCGATATATATGCTCGTATTAAGCAAGGAACGGAAGAGCGTCTGCGTCCCGTCCTGATGACGGCCATGGTGGCGAGCATAGGTTTCTTGCCTATGGCTCTAAGTACTGGTTCGGGTGCAGAGGTGCAGCGTCCTCTTGCTATTGTCGTTATCGGAGGACTTATTACCGCTACTCTGCTAACACTATTTGTATTACCTATTCTCTATGTGATTTTTAATAAAAAGATGAATATACTTCATATAAAAAAAGTATCTGCCATCTTGATACTTCCTTTACTTCTAGCTTTTAACTCAAATATGCAGGCTCAGACTAGGGTTATACACTCGATGAAAGAGGCTGTAGAGCAAGCGCAGTCTGCTCGCTCCGATTTCTCTCTCCTGTCACAGAGCCAGCGTCAGCTGGAGGCTACCGCATGGGAGCTTCCTAAGATGCAAGTCAATGCGCAGTATGGTCAGTACAGCAGTATACATAAGGATTGGAATATAAACTTGGAGCAATCTGTTCCTTTTCCCACAATATTTGCGCTTAAACGCAAATACCTAAAAGCGTCTTCGGCTAAAGCTCAAGCTGAGGAGCGTTTGGCTAGGAGCGAACTTGAACAAGAAGTAAAGACCTGCTATCAGCGTATTCTGTTACTTAAGGAACGCATAAAGTTAGCGCGTCATCTAGATAGTCTGTACGTTGTTTTGATGGAGCAGAGCCGCATCCGTAAACATGCAGGTGAAGATAATGGTATCAATCAGAGCCTAAGCGAGGAGCGAAGCCTTAGGCAGAGGATAGAAGTTGAGGGCATTGAGCTCGAATTGCAAACGGAGTACAATCGCCTTGCAGCTTTCGTAAATGCTCCAGAGGGTGTAGAGGTGCAAAGTAATGATGTTTTGACTTTGCTGACTATTGATAAGCCCTCATCGTTAGAGGCTCTGCCTCAATATCAATCCGTAAACTCTAGCTTGGAGGAGCTGAAGGCAGAGAAAAAGCTTAATAAAGCAGAAAGCCTTTTGCCGGACTTGACTGTAGCCTACTTGAACCAAAGCTTAACCGGTAATCAAGACCTAGGCAACGGGCATGAAGAGTGGTTTGGAACTAATAAACGCTTTCATGCAGTAACTGTTGGACTTAATATACCTCTTAGTCTTGGCGCCTATAAGGCTAAGAATAAATCTCAAAGTTTGCGCATTCAAGCACAACAATTAGAATTGCAAAGAATAGCCCTATTGCTCAAGACAGAGCAACAGCGCTTGATAAATAGTTATCGCTATCAGGTGTCTACTTATAATAGGTATAAGGTAGAAGGCTTGCCTAGAGCAGAGCGTATGATTAAGAGTGCTCACCTCTCGTACAAAGCAGGTGAGGCAGGCCACTTGGAGCTGAGCGCAGCTCTCGAAGCCTATGCCGAGGTCGAAAAGCTCGCTCTTGAAGCCTTATATCAGGCTAATGAATTAGCCTTGGCTCTAGAATATCTCAGTATATCATCAAACTAAAAACGCTTAACTTATGAATATCCGTATTAAATCATTGATAGGACTCTGTGCATTGATGCTCTGTGGCGCAGGTACGCTCGGTTTAAGTTCTTGTAAATCCAATAAGCAAAAAGAAGAACATTCAGACGAAGAGCATAGCGAAAATGAAGGTATTGCTGTGCTAACTCAAGAAAATCTAGATGCAGCAGGCATACGAATAGGCAAGTTAGAATATAAAGAGCTGAGTGCAACGATACGTGCTAATGGTGCTCTGCGTGTTCCTAATAATGATAAGGGTTTCGTTAGCAGTCTTTATGGGGGAGTGGTGCAGCGCATTCTCGTTCATGAGGGAGCAAGAGTGGCTAAGGGGCAAACGGTAGCAGTTATCTCAAGCCCTCAGTTTATACAGACGCAAGAAGAATATCTCTCTACGCTGAGCCGTTTGGCCTTTGCTAGCGAAGAGTTGAAGCGTCAAGAACTCCTCAAGAATAGCGATGCAGGTACGGGTAAACTATTGCAGAGTGCACGCTCTGAGTTAGGAGTCTTGCGTAGCCGTAAAGCCTCACTAGAACAGCAGTTGCGACTTATGGGTATTAACCCAAGTAAACTCTCCTCAGGGTCTCTTCAACCAAGTATCTCAGTCGTTAGCCCTATTAGCGGTGTGGTTGGTGAGATTAAAGCACAAATAGGAGCGTACATTGACCCAACAACTCCTGTCTGCGAGATTATCAATAATGCAGCCTTGCACCTTGATTTGCATATCTACGAACAAGATTTGCCTAAACTGAAGGTCGGTCAGCGTGTACATTTCCGCTTGACTAATAATCCGACGCAAGAATATGATGCACGTATTCACATGATTGGAGGGGTCTTTGAACCTAATACGCGTACGGTAGCTGTGCACTGCGAACTCTTGGGTGATACTCGTTCTTTTATTGATGGTATGGATATTACGGGCTTAATTAGCCTAGGCGATGTGCTCAGCCCTGCATTACCCTCAGAAGCTATTGTTAATTATGAAGGTAAGGATTATGTGTTCATACGCTTGTCGGATAATCCTGCACATACACACGAGGGCAACCACAGACCTGCAGACTCTGCTGTAACTAATGCTTTTGCTGCTGAGGCAGAGGAGGCGGAACGTCATACAGAAAAAAGAAGTGACCATTTGCATAATGTGGGCGGTTATCGTTTCCGTAGAGTAGCCGTTTTGCGTGGGGCATCTGCCTTAGGCTATACTGCCGTTACCTTTCTGGAGGATATTCCTCATGATGCGGACTTTGTGTTGAGTGGCGCATTCTTTGTAAACTCGGTGCTTAATCCTTCTAATGAAGATGAGGATTAGTTCGGGCTTGTCGCCTAGACGCTTATATGGTTTAATTGGATATCCTATTGCACATAGTTTATCCCCAAGATTATTTGCCGAGTCTCAATTAGCCCAAGAGGGAAGTAGTTATCAGCTCTTCCCAATGGAAAGTTTAGATGACTTACTGGATTTACTACGAGCTTATCGCCCTAGTGGGCTTAATGTAACAAGCCCTTATAAGGAGCAAATCTTGCAGGTCCTTCCCAATATAGAGTTAAGCCCTGAGGTTTTAGCTCTTGGCGCAGCTAATGTATTAGCTCTAACCTATACGGAGGGGTATGCTTGCAGGATTAAGGCTAAGGCTTACAATACTGATGTCTTTGGATTTTTGGAGGGCTTGCGTCCTCTTTTATTAGGGCATGAGCGCACAGCCTTAATACTAGGAACGGGTGGAGCTGCAAGAGCTGCCCATTATGCTCTGACGAGTTTGGGCATTCGTGCAGTGTTTGCTTCTCGCTGTTTGAATAAGGTTGAGCATGCGTACTTTGTCCAAGAGAAAGCCGAAGTTTATGCTTACGAAGAACTCTCGTGTTTGCTCCCTAATATAGATATTGTAGTTCAAGCGACTCCTCTAGGAAGAGTGAGTCAGCTTGCTCCTCCACTTGATTATAGTTTATTGCCTGCTGGGGTGTTAGGCTATGAATTGAATTATGGCTTGGGGAATAGCCCTTTCATGTTGGAAATACTCAAGCGAGGAGGGCGAGTAACCGATGGTTTATCTATGCTTAATGGGCAGGCTCAAGCAAGCTATCGTATTTGGGGCAGTTTGATGTAGTTGTTGTGAGTGTTTAAGGTAAAATGCTTACTGTTACTACATTCTTGTTAAGCCTTTTAATAAGCCTTGAAATCATTACCTTCTTAAGATGAGTATGAAAAAGATAATTTATTTAGTGTGTGCCGCACAGCTCCTTTTTGCTTGTGGTAAGGA
>RBKG01000274.1 GCA_003640335.1 Porphyromonas sp. | reverse complement strand
TTGCGCTCGGCTTGTATGTTTGGTTAGTCTTTGGTGGAGGCTTCTTAGTTAAGCTTTTGGTCGGCTAAAGGTTCTTCTGATTAGTGTTGAAAATACATCATTTTGCGTAATATAAAAGTTTTATTACATTTGCAGTAATCTGAAAAAATTACTGATAACATGTTGAGAGTAGTGCAACAAATAGTAAAGACAGAAAACTTCCGTAGTCCTACGGAAGAGAGTCTGCTCTGCACACTCTCTTAATAATATCCTATACCCTTATCAGAAAAGGCATAGTCAGAACGCTTATAACGTTCTGGCTATGCCTTTTGCGTATGCCATATGTTTCACTTAATTAAATATTACATTATGAAGAAAATTAAACTTTTTGCGCTTCTTGCGCTAGTGATGTCTTTTGGCTTTATGACGTCTTGCCAAACTCTTGATGCTCCAAAGAATGAGAAGACTCAGGTGTCAAAAGAACCTACACGCGAACAGCAACTTAAGGTAGCTCAAGATGCAGCTAATAAGGCTGTGTATGTGCTAGCTCGAGAAATCTCGTCAAACACTGGCTATGATAACAAGGCTGAAGTAGATGCTTCTTCACTTGTGTGGGATTCGAGTAAGACTCGCTCAAGCTTTAAGGTTATACTTAAGTGGAAAGCTAAGGATAATCCTCTTTCTACTTCTCCAAGAGAGTGCGTTGTAGAGGGTAATATCGAGGTAACTTATTCTGGTCTAAAGGATGGTTCTTATACTCTATTCCCTGCAACATTTTATCCAACAAGTAGCAACGACTGGGCTAGAAATGTAGCAGGTGCTTTTGATGGCGATGTTAATCGTCTTAAAGAAGCTCGCATCTTCGACGTATACGCTAAGAAGTAAGGTACAATGATGAGATTTTTTAACTGGGCTAATGCCCATCGTATGCTTCTGAGCTTAGGATTGCTGATAATGACTTTTAGCAGTTGTGGCACTCCTCGTCAGAGCATTAGTACTCGTCCTGATTACGGTGAGAGTGAAGCTGCTCGTCGTGCTAGACGCCAAGAGTATTTACGTAATCAATATGGAGCTACTTTTGAACGTCTTGCTCAGCAGTTTGCTGTAGAAGCCTCTCGTATCGTATCTCCTAGTAGTGGTCGAGATGCCAAAGGTACTGCTGAGATATATAGTAGCGAGATAGAAGAATACGAAGGAGGAGCTGTTTCTTGTCAAGCAACGCTTGTTTGGCAAGCTAGAGACCTTTGGAAGGGTGTTCCTTATGATTGGTGTGAACTAGTAGGGAATATCTATTATTTTCCTCGAACTAGGCAGGCTAAGTTTGTCTATTCTTCTCGAAACGAGCAACTTGTAAGGGTATCAAGTAAGTCTGCTCTTAAGAAACTCGATGAGGGGATAGTTCTTAAATAAGACTATTTCGCAGGTTAAAGCCAAAGGGGGCTGTGCTAAAAATTATTTTGGTACAGCCCTTTTTATATGTGTGTTAAGACTGAAAAAGAATATATGGAGAGCTTACTGAAAATTAGTGCGCAAGTTTCCTAAACTCAAAACCTCGGCGAAGTCTGTGCAGACTACACGTGTAGTCTGTACAAACTTCAGCCGTAGTTTGTACAGACTTCAGCTGAAGTCTCCAGAAAGTACTACGTACTTACAAATTTAAGTACGCGTACTCA
>RBKG01000200.1 GCA_003640335.1 Porphyromonas sp. | reverse complement strand
TATCTAAAGAATAGAGTTATTGTGTTTTTGAGTTAATGAAATAAGGTCTAACTACTTAAAAGTGTAGTTAGACCTTGATTTTTATAGGAATAAAGGATTTGTTCGAATTTAGTCCAATGTCTTATTCGGTTTGAGGAGATAGTCGTATCAAATCTCCTATAATCTCTAGACCTAGTTCAGGTACCTCTACCGATAAGAAGCGTATTGCAAGTAATATGTCAGAGGCATTGTATTTAAGTGTATTGATAATCTCTTGTAGGCTTATAATCTCCTGCCCATTCTGATAAGCACTTATAAGTAAGTTCTTACAATCCTCTAAGATATAATGTTTCAGTCCTACGCTTGGTGTCGATAGACAGACATCGCACTTAGCACATGAAAGAGCTTCTTCTTCGCCAAAGTAGGTGAGAAGCTGGCGCGAGCGACAGAGTGTATCTTCTGTAAGATAGTTAATAACAGATGTAATCCGTTTTTCAGCTCTATCATATCGTTCCTGATATGCTGACGGCGGAAGTTTTAGATAATTAGGGTCTTCTCTTCGTACTCTGAAAATAATACGTGGGATATTCTTCTTAGGGATATACTGAAGAACGCCTTGTATCGTTAGAGCAGTTAGGAAGCCGTATATTTCATCTGTTGTATAGCCCGTCATTAAGGCAAGGTCTTGTTCGCTAATAAATACATAATCAGCAAATAAACCCGTATAAGAACGTAATAAGGCTCTAAGCAAAGTGTCATGACCAACTTCAGCCTTGTATAAATCCTCACGTTTGCAGGTTATCATAACGCGTGAACTGCTATCGTCTTCGTTGTACTCTAACCACCCAGATAGAGCCATAATATCTATTGCTGGTTTAGTTTGAGCAGGACGCATGCCAAATAGGCGAATGAAGCGTTGGATATCAAAGTCGTAACTTTGATTGAGTCCTTCGCCTTCACCTATACCGAAGTAATTACATAGCATATCGTATGTATGCAGGATATACGCTCTGTCTGGGAAACTATCGGTAAGACGACGTTTGAGAAGTGATACGTCATTTTCTGCAACAAGAGCGACAGCGTAACTTCGTTGTCCATCACGACCAGCTCGACCTGCCTCTTGGAAGTATTCTTCAAGTGAAGAAGGCATCGTTAGGTGTATAACAAGGCGGACGTCAGGTTTATCTATTCCCATACCGAAGGCATTCGTCGCAACCATAATACGGTATTCTCCTTTCATCCATTTTTCCTGTCTAGTATCACGTTCAAAATGGGTTAAGCCTGCGTGAAAGAATGTTGCGGTTTCTCCTAATTCGCTTGTGATGTAACGTGCCATATCTCTACATAAGTCCCTACTTCGGCAATAAACGATTGCAGAGCCAGGTACATGTCTTAAGATATGAGCTAGCATACCTTCCTTGTCGTTGGTACGACGAATAGAGTAACTTAAGTTTTCGCGATAAAAACTGCGTTGGAAGAATTGAGCTGTTGAATTAAATCCTAGAATACGTTGTATATCAATAACAACTTCGGGGGTAGCTGTAGCTGTTAGTGCCAGTACGGGTATGTCCGGAAGAATACTTCTCAATTCAAGGATATTCAGGTAAGAGGGGCGAAAGTCATATCCCCACTGACTAATACAATGGCATTCGTCAATGACTAGTAGACTGATAGGTAGGTCTATGAGTTGTTGTCGGAAATGTTCGCTAGCCAAGCGTTCAGGAGAAATGTAGAGAAACTTATAGTTTCCATACAGACAATTGTCTATAGTCTGTCTAATATTATCTCCGCCCATGCCTGAGTGTATTGTCGCAGCCTTTATTCCTCTTGAACGAAGATTATCTACTTGGTCCTTCATCAAGGAAATAAGAGGAGTGATAACTAAAGTTATGCCATTAAGTAGAAGTCCAGGGACTTGGAAACAGATGCTTTTACCTCCCCCCGTAGGCAATAGTCCCATGGTATCATGACCATTTAATACAGAGCTAATAATCTCTTCTTGCTTTTCTCTGAAAGAAGAATGCCCCCAGAAGTGCTGTAATACTTCTAGGGGTGTTGCCTTCTGTAGATTTATATGTCTAGAGGACATGAGCTTAATTTATTTTAGTCTGTATATCCTTTACTTTTAATTGTAGACCGGGAGAACGGAAATAAGTATTCTTTTCTAGGTTGTAGCAAATCGCAAATGATTGCTGACTCATCACCCAGCTAGTGTGCTCACTTTGGTTAAGAGCAATACCTGAGAGAGGCTTATAGCGACAATAGCGGTCCGTCATTCTAAGCCTTAAGTGCTGTCCTTCTTTGCCTACAGCTTTACTTCCTCCTGCATCTCGTAGTCGATAGGTAGCGAAGAGGGGGCAGCTGTTATTTAGCCCGAATGGAGCTAGGCGTCCGATTTCTTGTGCTAACTCTAATGTGATATCCTCTATGCGCAAGACTGCATCTATCTTGAGAGTTGATTGAGCATCTGCATCTTCATAATGCTGACTAAGGATAAATTGCTCTAGTCTGCGTTTTAATTCAGGTAGTTTTTCTTCTTTAATAGTTAATCCGGCAGCATATTTGTGCCCACCAAAGTTGATGAGAAGGTCACGACAAGATTCTAATGCAGCATATAGATTTATAGGGCTAGACGCTCGCCCTGACCCAACAACATTGTCTCCTATTTTAGTAAGAATAATTGTTGGTCGGTTATATCGCTCAGCTATTCTAGCTGCAACAATACCCATAACACCTGAATGCCAATCCGGCTGATAGAGGATTAAAATTGAACGTTTGTCTAGGTTGGGGACTTGTTCAATCATAGTTTCGGCTTCCTCTGTAATGCGCATATCAAGGTTGCGTCGCTCTAGATTATAGGCTTCTAACTTTTTGCAAATTTCGTATGCTCGCTTTTCTGTTGATGCCGTGAGTAGGTCTACAGACACTTGTCCGTCTTGCATACGACCAGCAGCATTGAGGCGGGGAGCTATTTTATAGATAATACTACCCATATCAATATGCTCGTCTGCTCCAATATTGGATAACTCAAGTAGCGCTTTAATACCGATACAAGGATGACTATTCAGTTGATGTAAACCATGTATCAGAAACGCTCTGTTCTCTCCAATGAGAGGTACAAGGTCAGCCGCTGTACTGATAGCTAGTAAATCTAAATAGTTGTATAGTTTACTTAATTCTTTGTTCTCGGCAATGGCTAAGGCCTGCATAAACTTATAAGCTACGCCACAGGCACTTAAGTGTGTGTTAGGGTATGCACACTCTTTTAGCTTAGGGTTTAATATGGCTGATGCCACGGGTAGGGTATCATCTGCTTGATGATGGTCGCAAATGATTACTTCTAAACCTAAGCTACGAGCATAATCAACTTCTTTAATCGCTTTAATACCAGTATCTACAGCAATCAGTAACTGGCAATCGCTCATGAGGGCATCTTCAATGCAATTACGGCTAATTCCATATCCGACATCATTACCTCCGGGTATATAGCAATGCAAGAGTTTGCTATCATAACCAAACACATCTCGAAGGGCATTGTGAATAAGAGCAACAGACGTAACTCCATCTACATCTCTATCTCCTGTAATCATTATAGGCTTACGGCTACGCATCGTGCGTTGAAGATAGGATACAGCTTTATCCATGCCATACATTAGGTACGGATTGGGCTGCTCATTGAGTTTGGGGTCAATGAAGCTACGAGCCTCTGATACAGAAGTAACGCCTCTCTTGACAAGAAGTCTAGATACAATGGGGTTAAGTGTCAGGGCGACACTTATCTCCAATGCTAGTGCTTCTTCTTCAGCACTAATATCTTCGATTACCCACTGTTTGGTCATAACTAGATTACTTGCCTACGATATAGTATTTATGGCTTGTCTTGCCCTTTGAGTCTTTAATTGAGAGTGTGAGTAGGTCACAACCTTCGTAGGGTGTTACCTTCTCGCTTAGGATTGCTTCCTTTGGCGTTTCTAGCCAGAGCTGTTCGTAAAGAACTGCATCATCCTTATCGACCACTCTCATTGCTGTTTGTATGGTCTTTCCGTCTCCTGTATTTTGGATTAGATTGAACAGCTCAGCTATTTGCCATACATAAATGTCACTCTTATTTTGGTCTCCTTGATGCTCAGCTAACTCGCATGCTCGATTTATAAGCCCGATATGCATAGGATTTCTCCAAAGTCCTTTTTGAGTCAGAGCATAGGCCTCTTTATATTTAGATTGACTGATAGCTTCGTCTACTTTAGGTAGTATATCACCGAAGAAGCTGGTATCATCCGTCTTCGAATGACGAGCGAAGTAGAGCGTCTCAATGTTCTTCATGGTTAATGTACTATCTCCTTTACGGAAGCGCAGAATCATAGGTTCCATATTGGCGATATGTTCAACAGCCAATCCCATTAGAGGTATTGTATAGGAGCCTCCATGACGTAAACGGGCACTTGTGAGAGAGTCAATTTCTTCTTGAGTAAGTGTTATTCGCTTAGCATAGCGACTGCTGTGATGTATAGCTTGTAACTTAGCTCTGTGACGACTTCTTGAAGAGTGTGTATGCTTTTCTTCTTGTCTTCTAGACTTCTTTTTGCTATGTTTATCGTTTTTTGAGTGGCTTTCTTTTTCCTTTTGTTTATGCCCCTTGCTTTTCTTAGATTTAGCAATAGCCGTTGTTTTAGCTTTCTTAGTCTTATTTTTTGTCTTAGCGATTATTGTTTGCGGGCTAAACGCTAGTAGGGTAATGAGTAATATATTTAGAAATGCCTTAATTTTCATAAGCTCGTAGTTTCTTTTTTGCTATTACAAAGATAATATTTATAATGATATTTCTACTTTAAGTAAAAGGCTTATTTATATGCCGATATATTTATGATACTATCGTTTTTTTCGTGTGTTTCGTAGAGTAGGTTTATTTTGTTATGATGTGGATTAAAGAGGTAAACTTGTAATTTTATAGACAGTTCCTATCATATCATCTAAATCAAGGCAGATGTGTTATTTGCAAATATCTATCTTTGTAAACTATAATATCATTTAAACTAGTAAGTATGACTACTACAGAACTCAAATATCTTAATCTTCTCGGAACTCAATTCCCTAATAGAGCTGCAGCTGCGAGTGAGATTATTAACTTACAAGCTATTCTAAATCTACCTAAAGGGACAGAGCACTTTCTTGCAGATATACATGGTGAGTATGAGGCTTTTATCCATGTACTCAAGAATGCATCTGGTAATATTAGGCTTAAAGTCAATAGCCTTTTTAAGGGGCATATCCGTGAGCAGGAGATACGCGAATTGTGTACTCTAATCTATTATCCTAAGGAGAGTTTAGAGCGTATTCGTGAGCGTGAAGGCGAGGCTATGGATAGCTGGTACATGGTTGCATTGAACCAGCTTATTAAAGTTTGTCAGCGTGTAACAGAGAAATATACTCGTAGTAAAGTCCGTAAGGCTCTACCTAAGCAGTATAGCTATATTCTTCAAGAACTTCTACACGAAGACACGCTTAATCCTCAGAAAAGCTCCTATCTAACGAGTATTATGCAGTCAATTATTGAGACTGGTCAGGCTGATGATTTCATTATCGCTCTAAGCGAGACGATACAGAGAATGGCTATTGACCATCTTCATGTTGTCGGAGATGTATATGACCGTGGTCCTGGTGCTCATATTATCATGGATAAGCTTATGGATTATCATCAGGTTGACTTCCAGTGGGGTAATCATGATATGCTTTGGATGGGTGCCGCTGTTGGTAATCTTGCTTGTATGGCTAATGTAATACGTATTGCGTTGCGCTATACCAATCTTGAGACTATCGAAGATGGATATGGGATTAACCTACTCCCATTGGCTCGTTTTGCGATGGAAGTGTATAAGAAAGACCCTTGTGAGCGATTTGCTTCAAAGAGCAAAGATGCCTCTCTTCTCTATGATGAGAAAAACTTGTATATGCTGAGCCAAATGCACAAGGCTATCTCAATCATACAGTTTAAGCTTGAAGCTGAGATTATTAAGCGTCATCCTGAGTATGTCATGGATGACCGTAACTTGCTTCACCTTATCAATCAAGAAGAAGGAACAATAACTCTTTTAGATGGTACAACTTATCCTTTGCTTGATACACATTTCCCAACAATAGACCCTCAAAATCCATACGAATTGACTGCGGAAGAGAAGGAAGTCGTAGAGCGTTTACACCTCTCATTTACGCAGAGTGAGAAACTACGTCAGCATGTAGATTTTCTATATCGTAATGGTGGTATGTATTTGGCATATAATCAGAATTTGCTCTTTCATGCTTCATTGCCTATGACGGAAGACCGAGAATTTAAGGAAGTTCTTGTTGGTAAGCAACGCTATAAGGGGAAGGCTCTGATGGAGGAAGTTGATGCTATCGTAAGACGAGCTCACTGGAGTGAAACTTCTAAGGCTGATTATCTTGAAGCTCAAGATTATATGTGGTACTTGTGGTGTGGTCCTGATTCTCCTCTCTTTGACAAGAGTGCCATGACAACTTTTGAGCGTTATTTTATCGCAGATAAAAAGACTCATCATGAAGCTAAGGGCTACTATTATATCTATCGTTTAGAGGCTGAAGTCTGCGAGCGTATCCTAGCTGAATTTGGTCTTTCAAGCCCCGATACTCATATTATCAATGGTCATGTCCCAGTAAAAGCTAGTCGAGGAGAAAATCCTCTTCAGTCTGGTGGAAAGTTGATGCTTATTGATGGTGGATTTAGTAAAGCATATCAGTCAGATACAGGTATAGCTGGTTATACGCTTATTTTTAATTCTCATGGATTAAAGCTCGTTAAGCATGACCCATTTAGTTCTACACAAAGAGCTATTGAAGATATGGAGGATATTGAGAGTGAGTCTGTTGTGAGCGAATTTAGTTCTCATCGTATGCTTGTTCGAGATACAGATAAAGGTAAGATTTTGATAGAACAGATAGAGGACTTAAAAAATCTTCTTGATGCTTACCATAAGGGGATTATTCAAGAGCGTAATTGATATGTTCTAG
>RBKG01000146.1 GCA_003640335.1 Porphyromonas sp. | reverse complement strand
AGGAATATCAGAATCTGAGATTGTGCAGTATTCTTTATTCATATTTATATTGATTTGTTACTCCGTAAAAGTAAACGATTTGAAAGAAAATTACAAAAAGAGGCGAGCGTAGCAAAAAAAATATTCCGACCGAACAATTAAGTCGGCCGGAATACCATACAATAAAAAATTTATCCCTTTAGAATGAGAACACTGTTAGCATAACTGTTAGAAGTGCTAAGATAGCATATAGTTCAGGGAATACAGCCATCACCATAGTACCACCAAAGACATTATTACCAGAGCCCACTGCCTGAATACCATTAGCACACACCTGAGATTGGCGATAAGCTGAATAGTACCCCACAACTCCTAGTGCTAGACCGCTCGCAAGAAGAGCCCAAGCAACAGGCTGCGTCAATGTACCAGCTGCAGCTAACTCTTGAATCTTACCCTTCATCAAGAAGAAAGCAATAAAGCCATACAGCCCCTGCGAACTAGGAAGAGCAGATAAACCTAGATATTGACCTAGAGCATCTGGATTCTTTTTGAGTGCGCCTACTACAGCGTTACCACAGATTGTCGTACCGACAACACTTCCTAAACCTGTTAGACCTACTGCTAGAGCAATGCCTAACCAAGACAACATTTCATTCATAACTTATTAAATGACTTAATTTTGATTTATCTATTTCTTTTCAACCGTTTTACTATGCTTAAGTGGGTCATAAGCAACCCCTCCCCCTTCAAACTCACTATTCTTATAGTACTCCACAAAAGTCAAACGAATAGGATGCACGAGAGCTCCAATGATAGCCAATGCGATATTGATGCTATGACCAGCTAGCAAGATAACTAACATCAGAGGGAATCGAACAGCGATAGGCAAACTCGCTGTTTGCTCAACAGCAAGAGAGTTAAACACCCCTCCCAAGACAGCTCCTGTAAGACCAATCGCAAAAAGACGAATATAAGAGAGTGTATCCCCTAGAAGTCCTGATGCGGTTTCATAAGTCTTCCACAGAGCCGAAGCTACATTCAAGAATGGATTCTTACCGGGAGAGTTATAGAATAGTATTATGAGCGTTGAAATACCAACCACACCATAAATAACATACTTCACGACTTCAGGCAAAGCGACTCCCAGATAAGGGATACCGAGCATAAGCCCTATTCCAATAAGGAATACAATCCATGCAAATGGAGCAATCGAGTATTTAGTTCCTTTCTGTATCTTAATCTTGTAGGCTGCCACCCCTTTACCGAAAAGGATTTGCAATAACCCAACAATAACCGAGAGTATCATCAGATTATCCTGATTAAGGAAATAATCCTTATGGTCTGCATAAGGAAGAACGACTCCGAAGAGCGACCCCATCAACAGACCAATGACAAAGGCACCTCCCCCTAGCCATTGCATTAACTCATAGGCGGTAGTATCATCTCCTGCCTTCGCTTTGAGATGCAAGTAAGTAGCTACACAGAATATTATCAAGCCGTAACCAGCATCACCCACACACAGCCCAAAGAAGAGCATGAAGAAGGGTGCAAATAGTGCCGTTTGGTCAATCTCTTGATAATTAGGAAGAGAGAACATCTTGGTGATTAACTCAAAACCGCGGCTAAAGACATTATTCTTAAGGCTAATCGGCACATTATCTTGCTCCTCAATAGGACAATTTTGATAATAGTAACCACCTGAAGATAACTGAGCTTCCAAGGCTTGAGCATTCTCCCGAGGCGTCCACCCCTCAAGGAAGATAAGCCTATCATCGGCTTGCTTCTCTCCCTGAAGTAAGGCTGCACCAAAAGCAAACTTATCTTCTAGTTCGGCATCATAAGCGGTTAAACGCTCTATCAAATTATCGGAAAGCGACTCTAGTTCCAAACGATAATCATCTAAAGCCTGCTCCTGTCTTTCGACATCAGCCTGCAATTCACTTAGTCGGCTTGTTGGTATTGTGTGTCTTTCTGCATCTGGACACGCTGAGTCACCAGCCTGCTCTAAGCGCACAAAGAACTGTAGCACACCTTCACGAACGACATCCACCGCACCATACTTAGCCTTGTAATCCTCGGTATAAGCTGAAGATTGCACGCTATAACCTACTAGTTCATAGCCCTTCTCTTTCAGTTTCGCCAAATACTCTGGGTCATACTCGCCCCAGCGAACTTGCTCCTGCACTTTGGCTTTAGCACCTTCTAAAGCATCTTGAAGATTATCTAGTTTGAGTAGTGCATCTTGTGCCTGCTTGACGATAGGCGCACCATTATCCTCCACTGATGCTGGCGCATCGCTCCCTTCTTGAGGCAAGAATTGTTTGAGCTGTTGCTTCAGTTGCTTTATCGTCAAACGCTCTTCTAGGATAGCCGTCAGTTCATTTTCATCTTGAGGCTTGCGCTTCCTAGATATATGGACTACGCCTAAGGACTGCAACAGCCTTAGAAATTCCTCATACTCTCTGTGGTAGATGAGGAAAGCGTATTTATTCATTGCTTTAATCATAGCTCTACGGACAAGGGTTCTTGTTTACGTTTCTCTAGATTAGCACGCATGATTTTTTGCGAACTCTTGGACAAACTCTCTTCATCTTCAAGGAAACGCTTAATCTTGCGGATTGCATCTTGATAACCTGGGATTTGCACCTTCTCGAAGAGGTTTACCTTCTGAGTCGTTTTCTTACGAGCATGCTCAAGGTATTCCATCTTAAGGCGCAAGAACTCGGCTTGTATGCCTGTTGTCGCTAGCGTCTTAAGGAGGTCAATACCTTCGGCGTACCACGAAGGAGCACAGAAGATACTAAAAGGCTTAATCTCGTAGTCAATACCCTCCAAGACTGGAAGCAGAACGCCAGCGACCTTACGCGTCGTGAGCTGAACGCCACTGACACGAATCAAGTCTGCTTGGAACTCATCCCATAGGCTAATCATGCTATCATAGCCCTGCAATTGTTCCTCAAGCTGAGCTTCCAAAGACTCAACTTCGTCTTTGGTTAGCTTGACTTGTTGGCGCAAAGCACTCTCCTTACTCTTAATCGTAGGAAGAGTACGCTGACGCATTTTCAGCGCTTTCTCTTGCTGTTGGAGGGAGGTTTTGTTATATTGAAACTTTACTGCCATAGGATTATACTCCTATTTTTATTAAGCTAATTATTATTTGTATGATTTATTAGGCGAACGAAGAATAGCTCCTATTCAGCCCAATACTTATCAACAAACTGTTGCTTAATATTTACTTCACTTGGCTTGAAATACTTGCCAAAGAGTTTCCATGCAGTGCTTAGCATCTCTTCGGTATCTACATTAACGTCTATTGCGAGCAGTTCACGAGAATAGTCATCGGCAAAACGCAATGTACGTTCATCATAATCGCTCAAATCGAAGCCGTTCTCCATCTTAGTCTGCGCACTAGCAGCATCGGAGAAGAGTCGCACTGCGGCATTCATCACTTGAGGATGGTCCTCACGAGTCTTCTTACCAATAACGAGCTGTTTGAGTCGGCTAAGCGAGCGGAATGGGTCTACAATAACCTTACCCACATTGCTATCTCTACGCAAATAGAGCTGTCCCTCTGTGATATAACCCGTATTATCAGGTACAGCATGCGTAATATCTCCACCCGATAGCGTTGTTACAGCAATAATCGTGATAGAACCACCATCAGGGAACTGCACGGCCTTCTCATAAATCTTAGCGAGGTCACTATACAACGAACCCGGCATAGAGTCCTTACTTGGGATTTGGTCCATACGGTTAGACACAATCGCTAGAGCATCTGCATAGTTTGTCATATCCGTAAGCAGAACGAGTACCTTCTCATGCTTTTCCACGGCAAAGTACTCAGCAGCAGTTAGCGCCATATCAGGGATAAGCAAGCGTTCTACTGAAGGGTCTTCCGTCGTGTTGATGAAACTAATAATGCGGTCCAAAGCCCCTGCATTGCTAAACGTATTCTTGAAGAATAGGTAGTCATCATTCGTCATACCCATACCGCCAAGGATAATCTTATCACTCTTAGCTCTAAGGGCAACCATAGCCATTACCTCATTGAAAGGCTGGTCAGGGTCAGCAAAGAATGGAATCTTTTGCCCTGTCACAAGTGTATTGTTTAGGTCTATACCCGCAATACCTGTGGCAATAAGCTCAGAAGGCTGTTCACGGCGCACAGGATTTACTGATGGACCACCGATTTCTCGCTCTTCACCGATAATCTCCGAACCACCATCAATAGGCTCACCATAAGCATTAAGGAAACGTCCAGCCAAGCTATCGCCTACTTTCAGTGAAGGAGCTTTGCCTAAGAATACGACTTCCGCATCTGTAGGAATACCTTCTGTTCCACCAAAGACCTGCAAGGTTACTTCGGTATCCATAATGCGTACAACCTGTGCTAGGCGACCGTTAATCGTAGCTAGCTCTTCATTACCTACACCTGTAGCATGGAGCATACATGTTGCCTTGGTAATGTTACTGATTTTTGTATATATCTTTTGAAATATTCTCGTTGCCATGACTACTTAGCACGTTGTTTGATTAGTTCTTCTACCTTAAGGCTAAATTCATTGAAGCCCTCACTTTGGTATTCGGCATAGTTCATTTGCTTAAACGCATTGATAACCTCCTTAAAGTATCCAGCCACCTCGCTAAAATCATCAAAAGCGAAATCGGTATTACAAATATCGATAATGCGATTAACCATATACTCCTGACGCTCCAATGAGGTATTACAGTCAATAGCATCAAAAGCATCTTGCTGTAATATCACGAAGTCAATCAATTCGCTCTTCCAGAATGTGATGTGATACTCAGTAGGCACACCATCATCACCAAGGATATTGATTTGCTCTGCTATTTCCTTACCCTGTACTAGGCGACGTTTAAGTTCATTGATTTTATCTACCCAGCCTAAACCAGCACGAGCCGAAATATATTCATTGAATTCAGGATATTCAAGGTACTTAGAGTAACTATCAATAGGATTTACCGCAGGATAACGCTTGCGGTCCGCACGCTCTTGCTCCAAAGCATAGAAGCAACGAGCCACCTTCTTAGTATTCTCCGTAACTGGTTCTTTGAGGTTACCCCCTGCAGGAGAAACAGTACCGATGAAAGTTACAGAGCCTGTCGCTCCATTATTCAAATAAACGAAACCTGCACGAGCGTAGAAGTTAGCGACAATAGCCGAGAGGTCCATAGGGAAGGCATCAGGACCCGGAAGCTCTTCAAGGCGGTTACTCATCTCACGTAGTGCCTGCGCCCAACGGCTGGTAGAGTCGGCCATCAGCATCACCTTCAGACCCATACTTCTATAATACTCGGCAATAGTCATAGCCGTGTACACAGAGGCTTCACGAGCAGCTACCGGCATATTAGAAGTGTTCGCGATGATAATCGTACGCTCCATAAGGTGGCGACCTGTATGAGGGTCTATCAGTTCGGGGAATTCCTTAAAGACTTCCACAACCTCATTGGCACGCTCACCACAAGCAGCGATAATCACAATATCGGCTTCTGCTTGCTTGCTTATCGCATGCTGCAGCACCGTCTTACCCGTACCGAAAGGACCCGGAATAAATCCCGTACCGCCCTCTACTATTGGGTTCAAGGTATCGATTACACGGACGCCCGTCTCTAGGAGGCGGAAAGGTCTTGGCTTCTCTCTGTAACAAGTGATGGCTTTCTTTACCGGCCACTTCTGCTCCATCGTAACAGCCACCTCATGCCCATCTTCTATATCTTCGAGGATAGCAATCGTTTCCTTGACGGTATAGTCCCCTGCAGGCTTGAGCTCTTTGATACGATACTCACGTGTTAGTACAAAGGGAACCATTATTTTATGCGCTTGGTGATTTTCATCTACGACACCAAGCCAAGCCCCAGCCGAGACACTATCGCCGACACTCGCTAGAGGCTCAAACTTCCACAATTTATCTTCATCAAGAGGATAGGTATAGGCTCCACGCTTAAGGAACACACCATCCATCTTATCTAGGTCATTTTGTAGACCATCGTAATTCTTTGAGAGCATACCGGGACCGAGTGTTACCTCCAGCATATGCCCCATAAACTCTACCTCATCTCCGATACGCATACCACGCGTAGACTCAAAGACTTGCGCGTAGGCACTAGCACCTATTACTTTGATGACTTCGCTCATCAGACGCGTTCCACCTACATTGATGAAACAGATCTCATTTTGTGCTACGGGACCATTTACCTCTATAGTTACGAGGTTTGAAACTATCCCCTTTACTATACCTGTTGTTGCCATTTGATGTATCAATTCTATACGAGCAAAGGTAATGATTATATCAAACTGTTGCAAGAAATCATGTTACATCAATAAATAATACCTATTTGTATGTATGTTTAAACAAAAAGGTAAGCAATCCCTACCTCCTATTGGGTAGAAATTGCTTACCTTCATTCATTATTGTTATTTAGCCTCTAACTAAGGACCTTAAAGCCTCAAATTACTTAAGGAATACTTATAAGAGCTAAGGCTTAATTATGCTGTCTTTGCATAAACTGACGAGCAAAGGCTCTATTGGCTCGCTCCAATTTAACAAGCTTATGCATCGGAATAACCTCCTTGCACTTGGTGTAATAGGTACGCTCAAGCTCAGCTTCTTGAACGCGATTATCCATAACCTGATTAAAATACTTCTCGTACTCTGCGTCCGTAATACCGCCTCCACTACTCTGCATACGTCTGCGCATGCTGTAGCAACTCTTCCATAGGGCAAAACGTTTCCCATCTAGTTCGTTGATGATTATCATCAAATCATCTGCTTCTTTCGCAGTCAAACTCAATTCCTTTGTAAGGAATGCTTTCTTTTCCTTTTGAATAAGTTCTTTAGAAGGTCTTGCTGGGCGTTGTTTGCGCTCACTCGGCGCTGCAAAAGCAAGAACTTGTGTTCCCAAGAGGGCTATTAGGGCGTATAGTCTTAAATTCATCTGTCGTTGCTTAAATCTTGCTGAGTTGCGATAAGACTACATACAAGCCTTATCTAGGTTATGCTCTGC
>RBKG01000109.1 GCA_003640335.1 Porphyromonas sp. | reverse complement strand
ATAAGTAATACCTCGAAGGTTTTATCCTCCGAGGTATAATTTATTATGGACCTAGGTTAAGTGTATCAAGGAGTAAGAGAATGATTGTTTGAGACTTTTCAAGCATAGCTCTTTGAAATATTGGCGAACCATTGCAATAGTGCACTTATTGACTGAAATCACAACCATACTATTTGTTGGAAAAATTACTTGATAGATGATTTAAGGTAAAAGAATTTTAGATTTATATGTCAAATAGGTATGTATTATGCTGAATAAAATTGTTGTGTATGGAAAATATCATAACTTTGTGTATGATTTGGCTAAATTATCGCTTAATATATTCAATTATGTGTGGTTACGTAATCTAAAACGTGTTTGCTGTAATTTAGATGTTTCACCATTTACGAAATAAAAGTTAATTATTCACTTATAAAAAGATTATTGAATGAGGAAGTTAAGTCTACTACTTTTAACCTTGTTCGTTTCGTTGTCTATGGCTTTGGCCCAGCAACGGATTGTAACAGGTGAGGTGCTAATTGCTCCAGAGAATGAGCCTGCAGTGGGGGCTTCAGTTCTTGTGAAGGAGCATCCGACGGTAGGTTTAGGTGTTGGTCTTGATGGTAAGTTCCGTCTGACTGTGCCTGCTGGGTCTAAGACTTTGCGTATTACTTATGTAGGGTTTAAGACATTAGAGCTGCCTATTAAGGAAAATATGAAGATTTTACTACAACCAGACGAGCAAACTCTTAATCAGGTTGTGGTAACAGGGATTACTAAGATTGATAGACGTCTCTTTACAGGGGCATCATCTAAGATTTCAGCAGAAACAGCTAAACTCGATGGTGTGCCTGATGTGTCTCGAGCATTAGAAGGTAAGGTTGCTGGGGTATCGGTACAGAATGTATCAGGTACTTTCGGTACGGCTCCTAAGATTCGTGTTCGTGGTGCTACATCTATCTATGGTAGCTCAAAGCCTCTATGGGTTGTTGATGGTGTTATTATGGAAGATGTCTCTAATGTCGGTGCAGACGATTTGTCTTCGGGTAACCCTGAGACTTTGATTAGTTCGGCTATTGCTGGACTGAATGCAGATGATATTGAGAGCTTCCAAGTCTTAAAGGACGGTTCTGCTACCTCTATTTATGGTGCAAGAGCTATGGCCGGTGTAATCGTTGTTACGACGAAGAAGGGTAAGCAGGGACAAGCTCACCTTAATTATACTGGAGAGTTTACTTCTCGTTTAGTCCCATCGTATGCAAACTATGATATCCTAAACTCTCGTCAGCAGATGGATATCTATCGTGAGCTACAAGAGAAAGGCTGGCTTAACCTCTCAGATATCCTCAATGGTAGTGATTATGGAGTGTATGGTAAGATGTATGAGTTAATCAATACTTACAATCCGATTACTAAGACTTACGGACTATTAAATACGGAAGAAGCGCGCAATGCTTATCTGCAATCAGCTGAACGCCGTAATACGAATTGGTTCCGCGAACTATTCTCTCCAGCGATTATGCAGAGTCACTCTGTAAGTATGAGTGGGGGTACATCTAAGTCTAATTACTATGCTTCGGCATCAGCTCTCCTTGATCCAGGATGGTATAAGCAAAGTGATGTAAATCGTTATACAGCAAATCTTAATATGACGCATCACTTGCTAGATAACTTAAGCCTGAATGTAATCGCAGGTGCTTCATACCGTAAGCAGCGTGCACCGGGTACTCTAGGGCAAGATGTTGATGTCGTAGGTGGTGAGGTTAAGCGTGATTTCGATATTAACCCTTATTCATACGCAACGAATACATCGCGTGTGCTAGACCCTCGTGCGTATTATGTAGCTAATTATGCTCCATTCAATATCTTTAACGAACTAGATAATAACTATATTGACTTGAATGTCTTGGATGCTAAGTTCCAAGCCGAAATCAAGTTTAAGCCTATTCGTGGACTTGAACTAAGTGTACTCGGTGCATTCAAGCATACTGCAGCTTCTCAGCAGCATAATATCAAAGATGCTTCTAACCAAGCAATGGCTTATCGTGCTATGGCTAATGGTATTATACGTGATGCTAACAAGTATCTCTATCGTGACCCAGATAAACCATACGATTTGCCAATGTCTGTACTGCCTAATGGTGGTATTATGCACAAGTCTGAGAATAGAATGAGCAATTATGATTTCCGTGCTACGGCTAATTATAATCGTACTTTCGGTGCTCATACGCTCAATCTATTTGGTGGTTTAGAAACAACAGATATACAGCGTAATCGTACAAGCTTCCAAGCATGGGGCTTGCAGTATCAAGGTGGTGAAACGCCTTTCTATCCTTACCAGCTATTTAAGAAGCAGGTAGAGGAGGGTAACCCTTACTATTCGCTTAACAATACGAACTATCGTACAGTAGCGATGTATTCAAACTTGACATACTCTTATAAGGGACGTTACGTATTCAATGGTACTTATCGTTATGAAGGGTCAAATCAGTTAGGTCTTCATAGTGATGCTCGTTGGATGTCTACTTGGAATACATCTGCTTCTTGGAACGTTCATGAGGAAGATTTCTTCAAGTCATTGAGACCTCTTTCTCACCTTACTGCTCGTGTATCATATAGCTTAACAGGTACACCACCAGACCCAAGTTATAGTAGCTCAAGTACTATCTTCAAGGCTCTTACTCCTTTCCGCCCATTTGCAGAAACACAAGAGCCAGCTATTGCGATTGAAGAGCTAGGAAACGCTAATCTAACTTACGAAAAGAAGAACGAGTTAAACCTCGGATTTGACCTAGGTCTTTGGAAGGATAGAATTAACTTCTCATTTGACGTTTATACACGTAATAACTTCGATGAATTAGGCTTCCTCGTAACACAAGGTACGGGTGGCGATGTTCTGCGCCCTGCGAATGTCGCTGAGATGAATTCTCATGGTCTAGAGCTTAGCCTCTCGACATCGAATATAAAGACTAAGAACTTCAGCTGGAATACAAGCTTTGTATATAGCTACACAGACTCTAAGATTACGAAGCTCTATACCGCAAACCCTGTTATTCAGCTTGTAACTGGTAGTGGTTTTGCTAAGCAAGGATATCCTGCTCGCTCTTTGTTCTCTATCCCATTTGAAGGTATTAGTGACCAGGGTCTTCCACTTCTTCGCAATGAAAAGGGACAGATTACGTCGGATAACATTAACTTCCAAGAACGTAATCTAACAAGCTACCTCAAATATGAAGGTCCTACAGACCCTAAGCATACGGGTTCGCTTGGTAATATCTTTACTTATAAGCGTTTTAGTCTGAATGTATTCTTGACTTATGCTTTCGGTAATGTAGTGCGTTTGGACCCTAAGTTCCGTGCTTATTACAATGACATGGCTTCGATGACGCACGCATTTACTAATAGATGGGTAAAGGCTGGCGATGAAGCGCATACTACTGTGCCCGGTATCCTAAGCAAGCGTGAATACACTAAGAATAATAACCTACGCTATGCTTATAATGGTTATAACTATTCGACAGAACGTATTGCCAAGGGGGATTTCATCCGTTTGAAAGAAATCTCATTGGCGTATGAACTACCAAATAGTTTGTTTAAGCATACTCCTATTCGTACAGCTTCTGTTAAACTGCAAGCAACGAACCTATTCCTACTTTATGCTGATAAAAAGCTAAATGGTCAGGACCCTGAGTTTCTTAATATGGGTGGTGTAGCATCACCTGTGCCACGTCAGTTTACACTAACACTAAAGCTAGGAATCTAATGAAAAAGACTTATATCAAAAAAAATATTGTCCTCATAAGTTCTCTTGTAGCAGGCTTATCTTTTGTCAGCTGTAACAAATTCCTTGATAAGGACCCTGACAATCGCTTGGAAATCAGAACTCCTGATGATGCTACTAAACTGCTCGTGTCTGCATACCCAGAAGCTCATCCAGCTTATCTCTTAGAGATGTATTCGGATAATACCGATGAACTCGAATACTCTTCTTGGAGTGCTGCAGACCGTTTCCAAGAGCAGGCTTATAAGTGGGAAGATATTACAGAGACTCATGGTCCAGAAACGCCACAGACGCTCTGGAATAAGCACTATATCGTAGTTACTACAGCGAATGAAGTCCTCAAGCACATTGCCTCTGTTGCAGACAAGAGTGCTTACCGAGGACAAATAGCAGAGGCTAAGTTGTGTCGTGCTTATGCTATGTTCCAGCTCGCTAATGTATTCTGTCAGGCTTACAGCCCCGAAACGGCAAAGACGGACTTAGGTTTGCCTTATCCTACGATGCCAGAAGACCGTCCCGGTAAGATTATTCATAAGAGAGGAACGCTTGAAGAACTCTATAAGAATATAGAGAAGGACCTCACTGAAGGTATCGCAGATTTGCCTAATAACTACCGACAGCCTAAGTTCCACTTTAATACGCAGGCAGCTCATGCTTTTGCTGCACGCTTCTATCTATATGCTAAGCAGTATGAAAAGGCTATCGAGCATGCAGACCGTGTGCTAGGAACTTCTCCTGCGGGACTTTTGCGTAACTGGAATGCTTGGAGCCGTCAGCCTTTATCAGCGAATGTGCAACCAGACTACTTCGTTCAAGCGTCTCAGCCTGCAAATCTATTCCTTCAAGTCGTTGTAACGGAGTGGGGTGTTATCAGCATTCCTACACTGAGAGGAGCCAAGTATGCGCACGGCGAGTTCTTGTCAACTACAGAAACTCTACATGCTGATGGTCCATGGGGAACGAGCAATACGGTATTCAATTATGTACCATCAAATAATAGCGGTGTTTCTAAGTACGCTATTCGCAAATTCCCATTCAAGAGTTTGATTACAGACCGTCAAGCTGGCACGGGTGTTCCTTACTCTGAGTATGCTGTGTTTACAACAGATGAAACGCTCTTAGTACGTGCCGAGGCAAAGGCTATGCTTGGTCGCTATGAAGAAGCTCTTGCTGATTTGAACTTAGAACTGAGCGTGTTCTCTAAGACTAAAGTTCAGCTTACACTTAAGCAAATCCAAGATTTCTATAAGGGCGTTAACTACTACACGCCTAAGCGTCCTACTGTTAAGAAGGCTATTCATACTACTCCAGCATTGGAAGCAGAAACGCAAGAGCCTCTTATGCAAGCGATACTTCAGTTGCGTCGTCTTATAACGCTACATGATGGTCTTCGCCTGCAAGATGTGAAGCGTTATGGCATAACGATTTATCGTCGTCAAGTAGACGTTAATCAGGTTGTGACAGCTGTAACAGATAGTCTTCCAGCTAGAGACCCTAGATTAGCAATTCAAATTCCACAAGATGTGATTATTGCTAACCTAGAAGCTAACCCTCGTGTTAAATAGTTAATCTTTGCGTTTTTATGAAGAAACAAAATATCATTTGGCTTGTAGCTCTATTGACCATCTTTGGTGGGTGGTCATGTTCGGAGGATAAGTTAGATTCGGGAACGAACTTCTCGACAGCTCCTATCGCTCGTAATGAGTTCGATAAATGGTTGCTCAAGAACTACACCTATCCTTACAATATTGATTTCCAGTATAGACTCAAGGATATAGAGACAAGCTATACTTATAATGTGGTGCCTGCAGACTCTGCGAAAACAGCTAAGCTTGCTATTATCACCAAATACCTTTGGTTTGATGCCTATCAAGAAGTAGTGGGAGATGAGTTCCTTAAGGACTCAAGTCCTCGTGTAATTACTACTATCGGTATTGGAGGTTTTAGTGGTCGTGGAGAAACTGTCGGTAGTGCTGAGGGTGGTTTGAAGGTAACATTGTACAAGGTTAATAGCCTTGATGATGCTACACTTAAGAACTACGATACTATGACGGAGTATTACTTCCGTACGATGCACCATGAGTTTACGCATATCTTGAACCAAAAGAAGCCTTATAACACGGCTTTTGACCAAGTGACACGAGATGCCTATGTCAATAATGACTGGATTAATGTCAATCTACCTGCAGCGAATAGAGCTGGTTTCGTCTCTCCTTATGCGATGATGAATACAGGGGAAGACTTTGCGGAAACATTCGCATACTATGTAATCTCTACTCCTAAGCAGTGGAATGATATTCTACAGCGTGCAGGAAGCTCAGGGGCAGCACATATTACAAGTAAGGCTAATCTTGTGAAAGAATATGCGCTCTCTCAGTGGGGACTTGATTTAGATAAGCTTCGTGAGACGGTTCTTCGTCGTGGAGGACAGATTGCGACACTGGATTTAGAACATTTTAATTAGGACCTAGGACATGAAAAAAATATTGATGTTTACTACAGCCTTAGGCTTAATGGTGGCTACACTACCGTCATGCCTCAAGGATGATAAAGCAAACTTTAGCGGTTCGCCTGCGGCTCGCCTAGATGAAGCTGTAAAGGTGAATAAGCAAATTCTAGAGTCAGCTCCTAATGGTTGGTCTTTGGGGTATTATGCAGGTCGTAACTACTCGGGACCTGGGTTTACACTTACGCTTAAATTCAAGGATGGTAAGGCTTACATCATGGGAGACAACAAAGATGCTACGACTGTAGGTGTCTCTGAGTATGATGTAGTGAAAGACCAAGGTGTTGTTTTGACCTTTCCAACATATAATAGTGTTATCCACGAATTAGCAGGGGCTTCTCAAGGCTATCCCGAAGGATTACAAGGAGATTATGAGTTCGCTATTTTAGAAGCTAACGCTAATTTCATTCGTTTGCGAGGTAAGAAGTGGAAGAATGAAATGATTCTGACACCTATTAAGAACCAAACCCAAGAGGAGTTTATTCAGAAAGTCTTCACTATTCGTGAGGGTATGACCACGAATAATTACCATTTCATTCTAGGAAAGGATACCCTTTCTGCTGGTGAAGTGAATGTGGATACTAGACGACTAACAGCTAAGATTAACAATGTGAGTTATGACTTGCCCTACAACCTTACGGATACAGGTCTAAATCTAAGCTCACCTATTAAAATTGGAACTAAGGAGTATAGTAGCTTTACGTGGAATGAAGCTGATAAGAGCTTCAATAGTGGAGACCT
>RBKG01000066.1 GCA_003640335.1 Porphyromonas sp. | reverse complement strand
AAGCTCAGCTACACGTCCCTGAAGCAGACGCGCAGTATTCTGCGTACTTACTTCGCGGTTACGTGCAGCCTGTTTGAGCATAGCTTCAGCTTGATGCTTGGTATCTTTAATACCATTAAGGCTACTGAAGATGCTTAAACCAGCTTGAGCTATACCTGCATAACCGATAGCATCCATATAGCCTCCATGTTAAAGTTCTAAGTTCTTAAAGCTGTCTGATACTTTGCTTTGTACGTACATTGTAGCTGACATAACTCAATGTCATGTCAGCATCCAGAATACTACGCAGCTTAACCTTTGTATCCATATCACCCTGTACCAGCACAGGGACACCCTTAGTTGCTGCTGTACGCAGACCTGTACGGTGCTGTACTACAGAAGAGCACTGCACGGCAGGTCTATCCCCTGTAGGGTGCTGAACAATAGCTTGGAACTCAGAGGCACTCTGCATCTGCAGGAACAATTGCACCCAGCGCATATTCAACTGTGGTTCAACAAGCAAGTTATCACCGCTTTTTACAACAGGTGCAGCTATGGTTACGGTGCTAACAAAAGGGTAATCCTGTTTATTAACTGTATCTACAGCCTTAGTCTGCTCCGTAGGGTACTGCATACTCCAGCAAGACCAATTCTCACCGTACAAACCGTACAGCAGAATCTGCTTGTCCAAGTACACTACACTATGCAGCACAAAGCCACGAATCTCCCAAATACCCCAAGCATTCTGCAGGTACTCGTTACCTTCCTTGATGCTGCGCTGTACAAGGAACTTAGTACCCCCTGTACTGCAAATCAGCAAACCAGAGCTATCGTGCCCAAAGAGTTCCTTGACTGTACCCAACGATGGGCAATGCGCAGTAATACTACTTGGTGTAGTCGCTGTATCCGCCACTGCCCCTACGAGCATCTGCCGAATATCCAGATATGAAGGTGTCGAGCTGAATAGCAGGGTCGTACCTTGCAGATGCGGTTGCACATCGGTATCACAGGCACTGCTACTGTTCAGCAGTAAAGCAGCCTGCTTGACTGTAAGTCCATTACGTCCACGAATCAGACCCTGAGTATCCGAACTGAATACATACAAGTCCTGATTGAACTCCACTGCCCATCGCCAGTTACCCACTGCTTGCGGGTTATACAGGCTGATAGGGTCAGTATCCTGAGTGTCCTTAACGGTCTCACGATAGAACTGCCACGGCTTATTGATTGCACTGAAGAACACACCATCGCTGTTCATCAAGACCAGACGACCTTGATACACGGCAACACCGTTGATACTGTTTCCTATGAACTCTGGGTCAGGGTTACTTGTTGCATCCCCTGCGTACATTGTGGTGCTCTTGGTAATATCCTTAAGCTTACCGTCAGCTGTAAAGCTGTCAAAGTAGCGCGTACTACCTTGTTGCAGCGCCTGCAGAGTACCTGCTGAAAGTTCCAACTGGTACTGCTTAGGCATATTCAGCAGCTCTTGTGGATACATAGTGCTCTCTACCCACTGCCCTGTACGTTTGTTGTACTCGAAGTATTCAGGGTTTACCTTACCAATACGGACAAGCATCCAGTCTGGTAGGCTAGGCGGTAAGTCCGCTACATCTGGAATACTAGGATTCAAGGAACTACCTGCAGCAACTGCGTATGTACTACCCAGCGTTGTGTACAGACTAGGTATACAGATTGTGTCATCAGAGAGACGTGTAGCACCAACGTAAACACTATCAGGTTGGATACTGTAATTAATATCTTGGTAGATAGTTTTAGAACCAAAGCTACGATTGTGCATATAGCCCCATGCTTGATGGATAGCAAAAGGGATACCTGCATTGGAGGTAATAGTCCCGCGCGTGATTTGAAGTTTACCTTTAGAATGCTCCCAAATACCAGTATTAGGTATCTTCTCTGTTGCACCTGTAGCAGCAGGTGCACGTGCCCCTAGCTGTATCTGCTGCACTCTAGTAGAATCAAGAATGTCGGTAATCTCAACCTGCTGAGCCCTATCGTCATAGCTATAAGTAACCTGGCAGAGCATACCTATGTACTCGTGTACAAGACGTTGTTGTCTGGCTACTAAGGCAGGTTCTGTCTGCTCTGCTAGCCAATTCCAATCACCCTGCACGGGCACATCCAGAGATGCGCTGCGCTCGTAGAATGTAGGCGTTATGAAACCATCTTGGGACTCTGTACCTGAACCATTCTGCACGTGCACCCCATACACCCGTTGCTGTAATTGCAGACGCAAGGTGTTACCATTGACAACAGTACGAGTAATATAATCCTTCACGAGTATAGCAGACCACGTTAAATGGGCATCGCTGCTCTTGGCATACAAGAACGTACACGGATAGTTCAAGGCATATTTTGCAACTCCCAAGAAACTGTCTTTAATGTACTGCCGAGGTACATAAGTCCAATTTGCTATATGCTGCCGTACAACGTCATTTGTGTTCTTGGTGTTCCAGCTTATAGGAGCTGTACTGATTGTCTTGCGTCTGTTCAGTACAAACAAGGTCTCGTTATACACGATGTACTGGAAAGCATCCTTCTGCCCTACCAAGTATGCATCTTGAGTTTCTGCAAGCTTCTGGAATGCAAGGGAATGCACTTGCAGTACACCGCGAAAATAATCGTGCTGCAGCAGCAAAGGGATACCTGCAATCTTAATTGGTCGCAGCACCTGATTCTCAGCTTTAGGGACAGTACGTAGCAGCACGGCTGCATTCCTTCGGCGCAGACCGCGTACTACATCAGGCAGCATATTCAGCATACCCTCTACCTGCCCCTGCTTACGCAGATGCAACGGTTGCTCAGATACGCCCTGTAATAAGCTATGCTCAGGAATAAGAATCTGCATACTTATCTCCACAAACGGTGTTGTAATCGGGCACTCAAAGAAGTACCGACACTGGGACGCTGATGCCGTAGGGCACTGCGCTGAAGCTCAATGGCTCTAGCCGAAGCAGCCTGTACCAATGTCTGATACGTGCTGTCTGTACCCAGCATCTGCTGATACAACTGCGCTGCTGTCTGATACACCAGCACCTGCTGCGCTGCATCAGGCAAAACATCAAACTCTCTGTCAAAGACTAACGTGCAAGGTACATCCGTACCCCATGTAGCACCTTTGTCAGATACTAAGGTATTACCTTGCAACCAGTAATTACGGACACCTAAGAAGCACATATCTGTAGCTTCAATGTAGTAATCTAGTACTGTATCAGGCAAGTGCACCCGCTTGTAGAAGTCAGGTTTGAGTTTAACCTTCTCAGTGTTAAACCAATAACCCTTCGTACACAAGCTTGTCTTATGCGCTTGCAGGATTTGCAGCAGCTGCTCTACTGTAGGATTCTGATAACCGTCTATACTATCGACAGGATACTCACCTACATAGGGCAAGATAATATTAACTGCTTGTAGTAAATTCATAAGAACTCCATATAGTAAAGAGCCTCCGATTGGAAGCTCTGTAGTGTATAAAGCTCTAAGTTTGCTCTAAGGTTTAGGGACATACGCTTCATAGTAGAAGCCAACCAAACTACCAATGTAGTTGCACTGAATCTTGAACCCAGTAGCAGTAATTTCGTTGACCAAGAAGAAACGTACAGCGTCCAGTACGGGTTGGACATACAACGTTGGTGTCGTAGTAAAAGGTTTCGGGAAACGAATCTCAAACCATGTGTTGTTCTCCATGCCATCAGGACGTTCCATATAGCCAGCTTGGTATTCTTTATAGAGGTCAGCAGGCTTCAGTTTGCTGAGGTCTGCTGACCCAGCACCTCCAGAACCGTCTGCACCTCGAGCGCCCTGTTCACCTCTGTCGCCTTTAGCTCCAGTAGCACCCACTGCACCTTTAGGCAGACCCAGATTCAGCGTGTAGTCTGAACCTGAGCCTGTGATAGTTGCTGTTGCTGACTGGTTAGGTTCAAGGGTCTGAACAGTACCAATACGTAAAGTTGGGGGACGCGTATTAGCACCACCAGACCCTGAACCGCCAGAACCAGCAGAGCTTCCTGCGGGGTACAGGAAGTCTCTGTAGTCGCTAGGCATTACGCAGCCGTAACCTTAATCGGGATGGTCATGTCAGGACGGCGGGCAGCAACGGTACGCAGACCTACTACGGTCAGGAACTGAGCCTGTTGGTCTTCGTATGCGTTGTGGTAAGTTTGCCAGTCCTTCGCCACTACATCCACAAGGGACGCAGCTTTGTCAAACAGAACCATACCGTACTTCAGGTCGTCTGCAGTAACGGTAAAGTTCACGCCTGCTGGGTCGGTACTGTGCAACTCGTGGTTACCTGCTGCAGTCGGGAAGCAAGATGCTTCAATCAAATCCACACCGTTCAGACGCAGCACACGGCGGTTAGAGTAATCACCATTGTTGTTGCTGAAGTCTTTGTTGAACAGGGTCGGGTGATTCATCAGCGCAGAGTACACATCAGGGCGTACCAGTGTTACAAGGTTCTGCATCGGGGCATCACGTTTAACCATCACTTCGATGGCTTTGGCGTGTGCCTCTGCAAGAGCCATTGCGTTGGCTTCGTAGTCGGCACGGTTTGCTGGGGCTGCTTTGATGGTTGCAGCGGTTTCAGTACCGTCATAGAACGCACCAGTTGCCTTGAGTTCGGCAGGAGCATGCCAAGAGCGGGACTTAATCAGCTGAATAACATGCGCAACGTCCCAAGACTTAGCTAAGCGAGAGCCATTGTCCTTAGCAATAGCACCCAAGCGGTCAGGCGAAGTCCACATACCCATGAAGTCGAAGACGTTCTGGATGTACAAGCTGCGGTCAACGACAATAGTGAACTTGTCGTTTGGCACTTTTTGCGGGTCGAGTTTATCGCCTATGCTACGCGCCATTACGTTGCTTGCGCCCATGCGGTCAATGCGGTAGGTGTTAGTACCAGAGATAGGTACACGTTTGTGCGTTAAGCGTTCAAACAGGGAAGCGTATTGGAACGCTTGGTCTAATTCGCCCTGAAAGAGCTCGATGTGAATGTCTTTACCAGTATTCGTGGTGTGTATACGCGTTAACTGCGTAGCAAATGGTTGTTGAGGCATGTAGCCCTCCTAGTTAAATTAAAGACCCGCCTGCTTACCAGCAATACGGCGATTTAATAATTCCTGATACAACATACCAGCCGTACCAGTCTCGAATGAAGCATTCGGGTATTGCGTACGCAGCTTCTGTACTGCCTGTACAAATTGCGCTTCGGTGAAACCTTGCGGTACACCGCCTGCTACCTGCTGCTGCAGTGCACCCTGCATAGGCTGCATTACACCTTGCTGAGGTACGACACTGCGCATCAGAGCAACGGCAGCATCCAGCTGATTGCTGTTAACCAGCTGCTGTGCAGCTTCATGCAAATGCGGGGCAGTAGCCTTGAATTGCTGAGTGAGCTGATTCCATTGCTGCTCCCCGCCGACCTTGCTGTAAGCTTCCTGCTGTACGCGCTGGGTGTACTGCTGAGCATCACTGAGCAGACTTTGGGCAGCTTGCAGCGCGTAGGCTGCGTTATTACCGAACTGCTGCTGGAATGCAGCGAGGTTCAGGGGCTGACCAGAGACCAATGCTTCCTGCGCCAGATTCTGCACGGCGTTACCATCAACACCGATAGCACCCAGTACCTGAATAGCAGCCTGTGTACCTGTACTCAACTCGAACCCTAAGTTCGGGGCAGCTGCTGGCTGTTGGGTTACTGCTGGTTGCGCTACCTGCGGTACTCCAGTCGTGGCAGCAGGGGCAATAGCAGTTTGTTGGGGTTGCTGATTACCCTGCTGGTTACCTTGCTGTTGCTGTAACAACTGCGCCAGCATCTGCTGCAATTCTGCTGTTTGCACAGCGGATTGCTGTGCTGTCTGGTCTGTAGTACCTGCTGCTGTACCCACAGCAGATGTTTGACTGTCTAAGTTATCCATCAGGATAAACCTCCAAGTTCTTGTGATGCCTCAACAAGAGCATCCTGCGAGTTAATAGTACGTTCTTGGTATTGTGTCTGCTGCAGCTGCTGTTGCTGCTGCTCAAGGATAGCCTGCATCTCTTGCGGAGTGTACAGGAACTCGTTGTTGACACCATGACCAAGCATGAAGCGTTCAATGATTTTGTCGGTATTGAAGCGCGGGGACACTTGCTTGAGCGTAGGGATGATTAAACCAAGCTCTTGGGTAAGCTGTACCCACTGCTGCAACTCTGCGTTACGGCTAAGGGCTTGTACGCCAGTGATGATTTGTACATTGATTTCGCCAGCAGCAACAGCTGCACCTACATCCTTGTCCAACTCATAGCACAACAGGTACGCCAGCGGTAAGTGCAAGCTCTGACTAAGCAAACTGTACACACCACCAAGAGTAATCTCGGCATCTTGTGCCTGCAGTTGCACCTCGTAGGCAGTTACACGCTCACCCTGACGCTGGTTCAAACCCAGCATAAAGGCTGTACTCAGGCGTTGGACAATCGTATTAATCGACTGCTGCAATGCCTGTATCTTCTGGTACTGCCCAAATTCCAGTGCCTGAATCTCATTCGGCTCACCGAGAATAACCAGACCAGATTCAGGGTCATCCAGCTTATCTACGTCCATGCTGCTGTTGGGACTGACCACTACCTTGACGTTAGTGCTTCCGTCCTCGTAGTCCGCAAGGGCACGGGATAGCGCAGAGAGCTTCAGGAAGTCCCCTGCAAACATCTCTACCTGACCACGACCAAACCACTCACCACTACGGGCACTCCAGCGCACGGGAATGTAAGGGCAAAGGTTCTTACTGGCTTTACCTTCTTCTTCGTGTACAGGTATATCGTCGATATACTGACCACTAATCCACAGCTGCTGCTGCTTGTCCCAGTATACCAGCGTGTACATCTCGAACTCACGGGATGTAGTATCCTGAATCTCAAGGTAACTGCGCTCGATGATGTTGAGCTGCTGCTTGGCATAGGCGGTAAGGTCTTCCTCCTTCGCAATCTGCTTGATTACGATGGCACGGACATTACCCTCAAGGTCTCGGTCAACTACATAGTCCAACGCACTGTACACATTGAACCCAGTAGGTGTACGCTCCAACAGAGTGTTTAGATGAGTCATTTT
>RBKG01000096.1 GCA_003640335.1 Porphyromonas sp. | reverse complement strand
TTGTAAATGACCAAGCCTGAATGTCGATAATAACGCAGCGAGTGCCGTATTATGCAAAGGTCTCATCCTAGCGAAGACCGTTAATAATATCTACGGCCGAAAGTGCTTTCTTGCCTGCTGGTTGCAAACGCTTAAGCCTAAGCACACCCTCACCACAAACAACTTCTAAGTGCTTGCGTCCTTCTACTAAGCATGTACCTGCGGCTAGACCTGCATGTCTTGCCTCCGACGCAAGAGCTTCCGCCTCATGCACCTTACAGAGCGTAGCTTCACTCTGATTAGGGAATGTGATATTAGCCCATGCAGATGGGAAAGGATTAAGACCACGAATGAAGTTTACCAACTCCCCTGCTGGACGAGACCAATCAATCTCTGTATTTTCTTTCGTGAGCTTAGGTGCATGGCTAGCTGTTTCCTCAAAATGCTCTTGTGCCTTAGTTGCTGGTTCGCCTTCAGCAAAAAGGTCAATCGTCTTAACTAGCAAATCTGCACCAATGAACATCAGTCTATCATGAACCGTCCCCGTAGTATCTTCTGGAGCAATAGGCGTAGATGCCTGCATGAGGACATCGCCCGTATCCAATTCATGCTTAAGGCGGAATGTCGTTACACCCGTCTCTTTATCACCATTGATTACAGCCCAATGGATAGGCGCAGCTCCTCGGTAACGAGGGAGCAAAGAGCCATGAAGATTGATTGTACCATACTTAGGCAGTTGCCAAACAACCTCAGGAAGCATACGGAAAGCAACAACGACACCAAGGTCTGGTCGCAATTCCTTAAGTCTATTAACAAAGGCTTCATCACGGAGTTTGACTGGTTGCAAGACCTCAATCCCCTTACTTACTGCATACTGTTTGATTTTACTCTCGTGTAGCTTCATGCCACGTCCTGCAGGTTTATCCGGCATCGTAACCACAGCACATACTTGATAGCCCTCATCTACAAGGCGTTCAAGGCTAGGCAGAGCAAAGTCTGCCGTAGCCATATAAATAAGTCTTAGATTATTTCCCTTCATCTTACTTTCTGAATAAGTGTTTGAACTCATCGGCATATAGTCGAGACAATCCTTTGCGATTATCTATCGCCTCACCAATAACAAGCATTGTCGTAAGCGTTAGCTTGTTATCGTGTACGAGCTTAGCCAAGTCCTTAAGCTGACCACGATAAATACGTTCATCAGGCCAAGTCAAGTGATAGCACGCTGCCACGGGTGTATCTTCGGGGTAATGCTCTAATAGCTGCGCCTGCACATCATCTACAATACCTGCCGAGAGGAAGATACACATCGTAGACTGCGAGCGTGCAAGCATGTGCAACTTCTCCTTTTCGGGCATTGGCGTACGACCTTCACCACGTGTCAGAATAATCGTCTGCGTCTTCTCTGGAATCGTAAACTGAGAGCGTAGAGCCGCCGCTGCAGCTTGGAATGATGAGATACCGGGAGTAATATGATAGCTCATATCATACTCATCAAAGAAGGCCATTTGCTCCTGAATAGCTCCGTAAATACAAGGGTCTCCCGTATGCAAGCGCACGACGAGCAAGCCCTTATCATAGAACTCCTTCATCAGAGCAAACTGCTCCTCAAGGTTCATATCGGCCGAACTGCGTACCGTAGCTCCAGGCTTATGACAAGTCGTTAGCGCACGAGGCACAAGGCTACCTGCATAAAGAATAAGGTCAGCGATTTCTAGGAATGCACGCCCACGTATGCTACACAAGTCAGGGTCACCGGGGCCTGCACCCACAATCTCAATATGCCCCCTACGCTCATAGGCTCTATCAATAGATACAGCAAAAGTAAAATCATTACCATCATGAAGCATACCTTTCTGCTTCTCGATGACGATGCTACCCATGCGAGCCGATAATCGTGAAGCACTCTCAGCGACACCATAGACGCCCGTTACTTTGAAGACGTAGTCCGAAGGGTTCTTAATCTCCACAGGAGCTAAGTCTTCACTTGTATAAATATCGGCTTCCTCTATATTGAGGAGCTGGAGCATCTCTTTAAGCAAAGGCTCATCTTTCTTCAAGTCTATCGTCCCTATGCGCTTAATTGCTTCGGGATAGTAGCCAAGTCTACGAATTTCGTTACAGATATACTCTGGAATATCCTTAGGCGCACACTGATAGCGACAGCCCAAGCCTAGAGCCAAACTCTTGGGGATATACTGAATGCAGGGCTTGCTCGTCTCATAGACACGAGGGCTAACCACTAAGATTAGCTCATACTTAGACTCGTCTAAATCCTCTCGCTTGTAATATATATCGACATGCTCGGCATGCGTACGCTCAAGCTCTAGGGTAAACTTATCTCTAACCTCTAGAAGAAGAGCCGTAGGCTTACCATTGGTGTATAGTGCAATAGGCTTATTTAAGCCTCCCATGTTATTCACTTGAGCCCAGCCATACTTACGGCTAAATAGGTCTAATGCCCACAAACCGGTATTATCCGTCTGCGTGCTTACGACTGCTTGCGCTCCTAATAGAGATGCAATATGCTCTGTCAGTTCATTAGCTCCACCGACGTGACCAGAGAGTACAGACACCACAAAGCGACCTGTGCTATCGATATTGATGACTGCGGGGTCGTGATACTTATGCTGTACATGCTCTGCGATTGTGCGGATGCAAATACCCATAGCACCGATGAAGACCCAAGCTGAGTAATCACCAAAGTGAGCGTCTACATGCTCTTTGATATTGCGAATAGACTCTACAGACGAATGCTGATGAGTAGAGAAGATTGTTAACTGCTCTTGCCACTCTGCTTTGAGTTGCTCGGCAATAGTAATGCCTTGAGGCGATACGGCTATAACCGCTATATTCATTGAGTTATTTAGGGTTAATGGTTATTCATAATAGATAAAAGCGTAGTAGCACATAAGTCGTATAGGCTCACACACCACCAACGCTTTTACTTGTAAAGCCAGCCTAAATGTAGATAGCTCGCTACCTACGAGAGGCTGTTGTATGTTAATTCTTTTGTGCAGTTCCTTTTACTTAGGAACGTGTAAAGGGAGAATTTAGTTTTTAGGTACAAGACGAGCGGCAACCCGACGAGCCTCACGGATAATCTCTTCCTCGCCCTCTACATGTCCGCCCTGCATCAAGATGCGACCATCACAGATAACAGTATCTACAAATGCGCCCGAAGCTGAGTAAACGAGATTAGAAGTCAGATTATGAACAGGCACCATCTCCGGACGGTTCAAATCGACCAAACAGAGGTCTGCTAAATAGCCCTCCTCTATCTTGCCAGCCTTGAGCCCAAGTATATCTGCACCCACGCTTGTCGATGAAGCAAAAATATCATCGGCAGACACTGCTGTACTGTCAAAGCGCCATACCTTACCTAAGAAGCTCGCTAAGCGCATAGCGGTAAACATATCCAAGTTGTTGGAAGAGCTACAACCATCAGTACCTAAGCCAATGCGTATGCCACGCTCTTTCATCTCTTCGTACTTGAACTTGTAACCACTTGCCAACTTCATATTGCTCGCAGGGTTATGCACCACTGCGACGTCATACTTAGCCAGCAAATCCATCTCTTCATCATCAACCCAAATAACATGAGCAAGAATGAGGCTATCACTCAACACGCCTAGTTGCTCTAGATACTTGACAGGTCTTAACCCATGCTCTGCTACACAACGCTCAACCTCTCCCTCAGTCTCACTCAGATGCAAATGCATCTTAAGCTGATGCTTACGGCAGAAGTCGTGGCAGTACTTGAGTTGCTCTCCGCTAACAGTATAAATAGCATGAGGACCAAGGTTAAACATGATGCGCTCGCTAAAGTCCTGCTTGAACTTCTCCAAATACATCACGCTACGCTCTCTATCTAGTTGCGCACGCTCAGCATTACCTTGGTCGAAGAATGTATATGAAATCATGGCTCTAAGCCCCATCTCATCGGCAGCCTTAGCACCCATGAGTGGATGCATGTACATATCTAGGAAGCAAGTAGTACCCGTCTTTATCATCTCTAGCATAGCGAGCTTAGCTCCTATATAGACGTCTTCTTCCGTCATTTGGTCCTCTACGGGCCAAATATAATCTTGTAGCCACGTCATCAGCGGCAAGTCATCGCCATAACCACGTAAGAGGGTCATAGCTGCATGCGTGTGCGTATTGACAAGTCCCGGTATAATCGCCTTATCGCTTGCATCGATAATAGTTGCTTCTGCCGAGGCGTCAATATGCTCTGCTATGCGTGTAATCTTATTTCCTTCAATGAGGACATCTATTTGCTGTCTACCATCGAAGGCATTTTTTATCAATATCATATTTATTGTGTTTTTATCGCTCAGGATAGAGCCCGTAGAACTCGGCCACAGCCTCAACGCCCTTACGGAATATATCCACGCTCATATTTTCATTAGGAGAATGAATGGCATTACTCTCTAACCCAAAGCCCATCAGCACCGTCTTAAGCCCAAGCACTCGCTCAAAGACTGCAATAATAGGGATACTTCCTCCTCGTCTTACTGCTAGTGGGCGTACACCCCAAGATTTGCTTATAGCCTCTTCGGCAGCCTTATAAGCTGGCAAGTCAATAGGACAGAGATAAGCCTCTCCTCCATGCATAGGGCGTACCTCTACTCTGATATGCTTGGGGGCAATACTCTTGATATAGTCTATAAAGGCTTGGCTAATCTTATGATGGTCTTGACTCGCTACTAGGCGACAGCTAACCTTGGCATAAGCCTTGCTCGGAAGAACAGTCTTACTACCCTCACCCGTATAACCGCCCCAAATGCCACAAACATCAAAGCTCGGACGGCAACTATTACGCTCAAGCGTAGAGTAACCCTCCTCGCCCCATACGGCATCTACATCAATAGCCTTGCAGTATGCTTCTTCTGAGAAAGGCACCTGAGCAATCATCTCACGCTCTGCGTTCGTTAGGTCTACCACATCATCATAGAAGCCCGGTATCTGTATTCTGCCCGTATGCTCGTCTTGTACTTTAGCGATTAAGCGACATAACTCGTTAATCGGATTACCAACAGCTCCTCCGAAATGCCCCGAATGCAAATCTCTATTTGGACCTGTCACTTCAATCTCCCAGTAAGCTAGACCTCTTAGACCCGATGTTAGGCTAGGCACTTCACTGCTGACCATGCTTGTATCACTCACAAGAATAACATCAGCACTAAGCATATCTTTGTATTGAGTCAAGAAGCCCTCCAAATGAGTAGAGCCAATCTCTTCCTCTCCCTCCAGCACAAACTTAACATTACATCTAAGCAAGCCAAGAGCCTTAGCTGTCTCGAAGCCCTTAATCTGAGTCATCGATTGACCTTTATCGTCATCGGCACCTCTGGCCCAAATGTGTCCATCTCGTATTTCAGGCTCAAAAGGCTCGCTCTTCCACAGCTCTAGAGGCTCCGCTGGCATAACGTCATAATGACCATAGACAAGAACCGTCGGCGCCGAGGCATCTATGATATACTCTCCATAAACGATAGGATTACCAGCCGTCTGATACACTTCTGCCTGAACGCCTAGCCCTTGCAAATGTTCTTGCCAATAGCGAGCACAGCGTTGCATATCCTCTTTATGCTCCGTCTTAGCACTGATACTAGGGATGCGAATGAGAGCAAATAGTTCTTCTAGGAAACGCCCTTCATGCTCCTTGATATATTCTTTTATGGTCATCATATTGTAATGTCTAAAAAATACTATTTCAACATAGGTTTATCCGCCAAAAGCACTCTCAAAAGCCCTAAGGCCTCATCTTCCAGCTGGCGCATACGTTGCTCGTCTTCGGGGGTCTTATCTCCATACCCACAGAGATGCAGTACCCCGTGAATAATAACTCTGTGCAGTTCGTCGGCAAAATCTACACCCACCATCTCGGCATTACTCCCCACCGTCTCTAGGCTGATAATCATATCCCCTCCTATGCGGTCGCACTTAGTTTCATCGAAAGTAATGATGTCCGTGTAGTAGTCGTGCTGAAGAAACTGGCGATTAACCTCTAGTATGCGCTCATCATCGCAAAACTGATAGCACAGATTGCCGACAGTCTTACCATGAAGCTCTGCCACCTGCTTAATCCATGCTCTAACTATGGACTTATGCAGGCGTGGCATCGCCACGGACTCATCGTTATAGAACTCTATCATCATAATCCTTAGACTTTAAGGCTTCTAGAGCATACTTACAGCAGCATCACTACCACCTATCAGCCCTTGCGCATAGGCAGTGTAAATAAGGAACGCAAGCGCAATTAACAAGAAACAAATAACGACCTTACCATAAGTCGTTACCCTTACTCTAGGTCCTGCTACGGGTGTATTTCCTTTAATAGCCGTCTCGTAAGCCTTGACCATCTCTGTAGTCCAGTACGCACGTTCAATCTCCGCATCATCAGCCGTCCTAAAGTAACGAGCAACGGGCTTGCGTGGTATGCGTTTGAAGATACCGTAACTATTAACATGCTGAGCATACAGCTGAAGACGCATAGGCTCTACCTGCCCTGAGAGAGGACAAAGCATGGCTTCATGTATTTCGCTGTGTAGAGGTTCTTCTGTGCAAGTTAAACTTACTAGTTGAGTTATTGAGTTTGCCATTATATTTGAATACATTTATGTTTATACAAAGGTACTGTTTTAGATGTAATCGCTAAGCAATATATAAAAAGAAGATGAGCGATACTCCTAAGAGTATCACCCACCTTAAATGTAATACACAACGGACTATAAGTCCTTATTGTAATTAGCTTTCATTTATTTAAGTACTACAAAGGTAAATAATATATTTTGAACTGCAACACTCAAATAGAATTTTGCACATCAATTTTTAAGTAGAATTTCATTTGATGCAGTCGCCCCCTAACCTTCAAAAATAAAATTAGAGGTAAGCCTTAGAAAAAACTCCACCTAAAAACAAAAAGCCAGTGAATAATCACTGACTTTTTATTGCTTCGCATCCCAATAGAACACTCTGTAAATAAGAAACTTACAAAGACTCTATTGTAATTGCGAGATAAAGTTACTTAAATTGAAAGCTAATTACAACACCTTCGATCAACGCATGCTGTTAGAAGCAATTATAATTGCGAGGTAAAGTTACTT
>RBKG01000183.1 GCA_003640335.1 Porphyromonas sp. | reverse complement strand
ACTACACGTGTAGTTTGTACAGACTTCGCCGAGGTTTTGAGAATAGGAAGCGTAAACACAATTTCAGGTGTATTGTAATCGAGCTTTTTACCATGAAGATTTCTAGATATAGATACTGCTACATGCTTTTCTGACGCTCTCATTTTATGTTTATGAAGTGTGTCCGCATCACCATATGTAGGTATTTATGGTCTTAAGTTGTGTATTTCTGTAGAGCTTTGAATTGTATTCCGATTGAAATATTTATCTTTGCGACATAAGAATGTATTATATGAAGAATTCTCTACCTCTTTAGGCAAATACTGACCTCAAATAAACACTCTGGCTCCGAGCACAGCACTCCTTGGAGCAACGTTCAGCTAATACCTTAGCAGATGCGTCTAAATCAATAAAATTCTGTAGTCAAATTGGGATTACTGTATCCTTCTTATCGGAATAGTATAGCCATTGTTCTATCCTCATACTTCCTAGCATAATAGCCATAGTTATATCATATGTATGACTTATTGCAATCTTATTGGAGATGTTGCATCTATGCTTGGAGTATACTTTGAAGCATATAACCAATAAATTATATAATTATGAATCGACTAAAATCTTTACTAGCTTTATGCTGTCTTTTCTTGATAGGGATTGTTTCCTTATCAGCTCAAGGAAAGGGCAAAGCTAGCATCGTCGGCTCTGTCGTCGATGAGCGTACTCGAGAAGCTATCCCTTATGTCCAAATTATCATCAAGGGAACGACCGTCGGTACAACTACCGATAACAATGGGAATTACAAAATTAATTCTCTTCCAGCAGGAAACTACACACTAGTTGCAAGCTTTATGGGCTATGGTAGCGTTTCGCAGGATATTACAATTACAGATGGTCAGCGTCGTCACCTAGATCTTTACATGCAAGAGCAGAGTATTGATTTGCAGGGGGTGGTTGTATCTGCTAATAGACAAGAAACATTGCGTAAGTTATCTCCAACGCTCGTTACTGTACTAGGTTCGGATACTTTTATCAAGACTCATAGTGAAAACCTAAGTCAGGGCTTGCGTTTCCAACCAGGTCTGCGCGTTGAGGATAATTGCCAAAATTGTGGATTCAACCAAGTTCGTATCAATGGTCTTGAAGGAGCTTATTCTCAGATTCTCATCGATAGCCGTTCTGTCTTCAGTGCTTTGGCTGGGGTGTATGGTCTTGAACAAATCCCTGCTTCTATGATTGAACGAGTAGAAGTTATGCGAGGTGGAGGCTCGGCCCTATTTGGTTCAAGTGCTATTGGTGGGGTTATTAACATCATCACAAAGGAACCTCTTCGTTCATCGGGCTCAATTACTCAAACGTTAACGAGCTTTGATGAGCATAAAGGTTATTCAAGCCCAATGAGTACCACTAGCTTCAATGCATCGCTTGTAAGTGAAGATCGCAGAGCTGCACTGATGGCTTTCGGACAACATTCAGCTCGTCATGGGGTTGATGTTGATGGCGATGGATTTACAGAAATGCCAGAGTTGAAACAGCGTTCTCTTGGTGTGCGTGCTTATTATAAAACAGGTCTATACTCTAAGCTCACAGGTGAATATCGCTCTATGCAAGAATATCGTCGTGGTGGAGACCGTTTAGAATATTCTCCTTATCAAGCTCAAATTGCAGAGTATTTGCAGCATTTTATCAATGGAGGTAGCCTTAAGTTTGATTTAGGTTCTCGTTCAGGTAAAGACAATTTGAGTCTGTATGCTTCTGCTCAGCATGTACTAAGGCGTAGCTATTATGGTGGTGGTGATTTTGCTGCAAACTTGCTCAATAGCATTAAGGAAAATCCTACTAGTGAAGAAGCCTACAACAAGGTTCTTACAAGTCTGACTTCTGACGGTATAACTAATGGGCTTGATGCACAAGCTGGAGCAACTTACATTCATAAGCTTCCATATAATATTGACCTTACTCTAGGTTTAGAGGGTACCTATTCTACTTTGAATGATAAGAGCGGTTTCCGTAGGTCTAATATAGACCAAGTAGTTAAGACTACATCTGAATTTACTCAGCTGGAATATAAGACTGAGAAATTTAACTTCCTCCTAGGAGGTCGTTTTGATTACACCTTACTAAGCCAAAATGATCAGAGAAGTATTGACCCTCTATTGATATTTTCTCCTCGCGCCAACCTACGCTATAACCCAATAAAAGACCTTAGTTTCCGTTTAGCTTATTCTGAAGGTTTCCGTGCTCCTCAGTTCTTTGATGAAGAAATGCATGTAGAGCTTGCTGGAGGTAGTCCAATTGCTCGTATTTTAAGTAAAGACCTTAAGGAAGAACGTTCTAAAAGCTTAAGTGCTTCCGTAGATTGGTATAAGGCTATTGGCAGTTGGCAGGTGAATCTGATGGCTGAAGGTTTTTATACAGGCATTAAGAATCAGTTTGTAGCTTCTCCAGTAGAGAAAGAAGTTGATGGGATTAAGCAACGAACAATTATAAATAACAAGGATGGTAAAGCTCAGGTGTATGGTGCAACTTTTGAAGGAAAGATTGCTTATCGTAGACTATTTGAGATGCAGGCAGGTCTAACTTTACAACGTAGCTTGTATGCTAGTCCTAAAGTAATTGTTGGTGCAGATGAGTCAAATGGACAGAAGGAGGTAAGTACTAGCCGATATGAACGTACACCTAATGTTTATGGTTATTTGACTGGAGAAATTCGCCCAACAAAGCAATTATCATTCAATGTTTCTGCAACTTATACAGGTAAAATGCTTGTACCTCATGAAGCGTATGGTGATGCTGATGTAAGTAAAGCTGGTGCTGATGGTCGCTTTGAGTATATAAAGGAAGGTCAACTTTATCGTGGTGTTATTCCGGGTAAGGCTTATTTAGCAGAAAGCAAACCTTTCATGGATGTAGATGCCAAGGTAAACTATAAGTTTGAGCTTAGTCATGGTGTTAATTTAAGTTTGAGCCTTGGTGTACAAAATATATTCAATGCTTATCAGAAGGACACAGATATGGGACCAGGTCGTGCTTCGACTTATATCTATGGACCTATGCAACCACGCAGAGCTTTTGTTTCAGCAACTCTAGATATCTAAAATATAGAGCTAAATCTAAAAAAATAGGAAAGGGGGCTATCGCAATTGCGATGGCCCCCTTTCCTCATCCCTACAATTAGGTAGGTATATTTTTAGAGCTTATAATGGGATTGAGATTTTAGGGTTAAATGAAGATATTAAATCAATCTTCTTTTTCTTTATAGAGAGCTGATGAATCAAGAGTTAAGGAGTTGATAGCCTACTTTCTAAAGTTTAAATCTCAATTAAGAGGGTTGTTTTTTTATTGAGTTTAGGTTTGCTTTTCTTGTATCTGAAATATACCTTTGTTTAGTACGGAAGTACGACGACTAACCATTACCTATTGGTAGGTAGTTCGCCACACATTTCCTTCTTACAGCGTGATAATATTGTTTTAATAAATTCATTTTTAGTACATTATATGAATGCTAATCTGCATGTAGTTAAGCGAGATGGTAGTCAGGAAGAATTCATCTCTACGAAAATTTATAGGGCTGTAGCTAAGGCTTATCGAGCTACAGGACTTAGTGAAGATGCCCCTAGAATAGAAGCACTAGTACATAGGGTCTTGGAGACTGTACAAGGGCTAGGATTAGACTCTATTGGGGTAGAAACGATTCAAGATGAGGTAGAACGGGAGCTAATGAAGTTTGATCCCGCTGTTGCCAAGAAGTATATCATCTACCGAGAATGGCGTACAGTCGAACGAGAAAAGCGTACAAAACTTAAGCATACTATGGATGGTATCGTGTCAATAGAAAAAAACGATATCAATCTAGGCAATGCAAACATGAGTGCCTATACGCCTGCAGGTCAAATGATGACTTTTGCTTCAGAAGTAACCAAAGACTATGCAATGAAGTATTTGCTGTCTCCTAAGTATGCAGAAGCGCACGCTAAAGGATTTATCCATATTCATGATTTGGATTATTATCCTACTAAGACTGCGACATGTGTTCAGTATGACCTAGGAGATTTGTTTGAGAGAGGATTTAAAACAAAGAATGGAAGTATTCGTACTCCTCAGAGTATACAGAGTTATGCGACTCTAGCAACTATTGTCTTTCAGACAAATCAGAATGAAGAGCATGGAGGACAAGCAATACCAGCATTTGACTTTTTCATGGCTCCGGGTGTACGCAAGAGTTATGATAAGCATATTATTGATAGGGTTGCATTCTGTTTAGAGTTAGATGGTGTACCTTTCAAGAAAGATGAACTGAAAGAAATCATTATTTCAGCTCAGCTACCTCTTTCTGAGGATGCAGTAGAACCTTCTAGACTCTTGGCTTTAAAACTAAATGCTTTCGGACTAGATCTAAAGCAAATTGAATTGGAGCAGTGTATCAGAAGTGCCTATAAGCGTACTCAGCTAGATACACATCAAGCTATGGAAGGCTTTATCCATAACCTCAATACGATGCATTCTCGCGGTGGTAACCAAGTGGTGTTTAGTTCTATCAACTACGGAACGGATACTAGTGCAGAAGGACGTATGGTGATTAAAGAATTGCTTTCTGCTACTATTGAAGGATTAGGTAAAGGAGAAATCCCTATTTTCCCTATTCAGATATTTAAGGTAAAGGATGGAGTTAATTATTCAGAGTCTGATTATAATAAAGCTGTAGCAGATTTTGATGCTGCTCTGAGCGGTGATATTAAGTTTGAAACTCCAAACTTTGATTTATTAGTGGCAGCTTGTCGTACAACAAGTCATGCCTTATTTCCTAATTTTGTTTTCCTTGACACCAAGTTTAACAAGCATGAAGATTGGCGCAGTGATGACCCTAAGCGTTATCTTAATGAGATAGCAACAATGGGTTGCCGTACACGAGTCTTTGATAATATCAACGGTAAACGTACTTCTGTGGGGAGAGGTAATTTATCCTTTACAACGATGAATATGCCACGCTTAGCAATAGAGGCTATGAGAGAAGCTCAATCTTTAATGCCTCAAGCAGATAAGCACGTTCTTCGTTCAAAAGCAATTGCGATATTCTTGCAGAAGGTAGAGGATATGAGTCATCTGATTGCAGAGCAGTTGCATGAACGTTACTTGTATCAGAGAACGGCTTTAGCCCGACAGTTCCCATTTATGCTGGGTAATGATGTTTGGAAGGGAGGAGCAAAACTATCTCCTAATGATGAGGTTGGAGATGTTTGGAACTCTGGGACTCTAGCTATTGGTTTTATTGGAGGTCATAATGCTATGGTTGCTCTATATGGCGAAGGTCATGGGCATAATGATGATGCATGGAACACACTTTATCAGGCTGTTAATACGATTAAGCGTGTTGCCGATGAGTATAAGGATAAGTATCACCTCAATTATTCTTGTATAGCTACACCAGCTGAGGGTCTATCTGGTAGATTTACCAAGATGGATAGAAAACTCTATGGAGCTATTCCCGGAGTAAATGATTTAGACTACTACGTTAATTCGTTCCATGTGGATGTACGTGAATCTATTGGTATGTTTGATAAGATTAAGCGAGAAGCACCTTTTCATAAAATTACTTTAGGAGGACATATATCTTATATAGAACTAGATGGAGAGGCTAAGAAAAATCCTGGAGTTATTCTCAAGTTGGTCCGAACTATGCATGATGAAGAAATTGGTTATGGCTCAATCAATCACCCAGTAGATACATGTAATAGTTGTGGATATAGAGGTATTATCTATGATAAATGTCCTGTTTGTCAGAATGATCAAATCTCTAGGTTAAGACGTATTACAGGTTATCTCACTGGAAGTCTGGATAGCTGGAATAGTGCAAAGCAGGCTGAAGAGGCTGATCGCGTGAAGCACCATTAGAGAGTAATGAGGCTTCTCAATATATACAGAGAAACTATAACGGATGGGGCAGGTTTGCGCTTCTCGATATATTTATCGGGTTGCAGTCATGCCTGCCCCGGCTGTCATAATCCTGAAAGCTGGGATGCAAATGGAGGAATATTTATGACCGAAGCAATTTTGGCTGATATTATTAGTGATATAAAAAGCAATCCTCTGCTTGATGGCATTACAATTTCAGGAGGAGACCCTTTCTTCAATCCCGAAGAACTATTAGTCTTGTTGCGCCGTCTCAAGGAAGAAACAGGTTTAAATATCTGGTGTTATACAGGCTATACAATAGAGTATCTACTCAAGCATGAGAAGTATAGAGCTCCTTTGGAGTATATTGATGTATTGGTAGATGGTCCTTTTGTGCAAAGTTTATTTGATCCCTCCTTATCTTTTCGAGGAAGTAGTAATCAAAGGCTAATACGCAATCCATTAACCTATGAGCTAGAAGAAGGGTAGTGGATACACTTAGTTTCTTGCGTTTATTTTTCAGATTATTATAGCGAATTGATATTCTGCAATGATATAAATTAATCCCTCTCACAGCACTAAGTCTAGTGAGAGGGATTAGCTATTTAATTTTAAATCTTTCGCTATTACTTCTTAGTCGAAGGAGTTGCAGTAGCCGTAGCCTTAATGCCTAGAGCATCCTTAACCTTAGAAGTTAAATCGATTGCATCTTGTCCAACGAAAAGCATTGCGCCATGCTCAAGGATATAAGTAATACCATTAGCTGTTCCAACCTTTTGTACTGCAGCTTGGACCTTCTGCTGAATAGGAGCAAGAGCAGCTTGCTGCTGCTTATTCATGTCTTCTTGCATTGCTTGGTAAGACTGCTGGATACGAGTCTGAATATCTTCAATCTCTTGCATCTTGCGAGTGCGGATAGCTTCAGGAAGAGTGTCTTTTTCCTTCTGAAGGCTTTCAGCTTTGTTTTGGAGCTCTGTCTGCATTGTCTTAATGTCTGCATCGTACTTCTTTGCAAGGTCTTGCAATTTAGCTTCTGCAGTCTTTACGTCTGGCAATGTAGACATAATCTCTTGTGTGTTAACGATAGCAACCTTTTGCTGTGCAGCAAGTGCTAGAGGGAAGGCCAAGAAAAGGCCAAGAAAAAACTTTCTCATTGTATAAGTGAATTAAGTTATTTATACTAAGTAATTATTGAGTTAATTGCTGGAGTACTGCCGCACTGATATCCATATTGGGGTCAGCATATATAATTTT
>RBKG01000297.1 GCA_003640335.1 Porphyromonas sp. | reverse complement strand
GTAGCCATATCTACAGTTTCAAAGATGTAAGCAGATAGCTCATAAATACCAAAAGACCCCATCAAGATGACAAGCCCTGTAATCAGCGTCTTCTTGTATCCGTTGTTCTCAATATACTTGGCACTAGGTGCTCCCATTATAAGGAAAGCAAGGAAGAACGAGAATGTAATACAAGATGTGAGGATATTTTTCATGCCCCCTCCCATAAGAAGGAAAGCAGCCTTCATAGGAGACTGAAATTGCTGATTGAGGCTAGTAATCAAGCCTCCGAGCGACATCAGCACCACCATAATAATGAATGGCACTAGACAACTCTGCTGTTGCTTCGTTTGTGACATTATTATCACCTTTTTATTCTATTTATTTTCTGCGATATAATCTAAATAGTTTAGCTTGAGCAAATATATACAATTAGTTCAATCTACACAAACTCTTACGCTTGTAGAGAGAAAGCAAAGACTGTTGTAGACTTAAACTCTTCGCCTGCCTTAAGAACCGTACTTGGGTACTCTGGTCTGTTAGGACTATCAGGATAGTGCTGAGTTTCGAGGCAAAGAGCCGCACGAGCCGGATAGCGATGGTCATGCTTACCACGCATATTACCACTCATCCAGTTACCCGTATAAAGCTGAACTCCTGGTTGGTCGGTAAAGACTTCCATGCGCACACCTGTCTTAGGCGAAGATACACGAGCTGCAAGACCTAGCTTACCGAGTGGCTTATTGAGGACAAAAGTATGGTCGTAACCTCTTGCCCACACAAGCTGGTCAATAGGGGTATCAATGCGCTCACCTACTAGATGAGGAGTGCGGAAGTCAAAGGGAGTTCCAGCAACCTCTTCGGGCTTACCATAAGGAATAGCCGTATCGTCCGTTGGGAGATAATGGTCTGCAAAAATCTCCAAGGTATGGTCATGTACGCTTTGGTCGCCATCGCCAGAGAGATTGAAGTAAGCATGATTAGTCAGATTAAGCACTGTTGTTTGATTGCTCTTAGCCGAATAATCAATACAAAGTTCGTGCTCATCAGTCAGCGTATAAGTAACCTCTACACGCAGTTCGCCAGGATAACCCTCTTCGCCATCAGCCGAAGTATAAGCCAAGCGCACCTTATTTTCTGTTTCTTCTAGAATATCCCAAACGACAGAATTAAATCCTTTAAGTCCGCCATGCAGAGCATTAGGACCATTATTGATAGCTAAAGTGTATTCTTTACCTTCTAATGTAAATTTTCCTTTTGCAATGCGATTAGCGTAGCGACCACAAACAGCACCGAAATAAGCTTCTTCACTATGCACATATTCCTCTATGCTATCATGCCCAATAAGCACATCGGTAAAACCTCCTGATTGATTAGGAACAACAAGGGAAACGAGCTTAGCGCCTTGGTTGATGATATGCGCCTCACTACCTTGCTTATTTCTAAGACTTAGAAGACGAACTTCCTTGCTCTCTAACTGTGTGCTAAATCTCTCAGGATTTAGTCCCGCTTTATTCTCTGCCATAGCTTGAATTACTCTATTATTAAATGGGTTAGTATATTGCGACTCAAATATACAAAGAATTATGATATAAGCAACGAGAGAACGCAGATACCACCAAAAGGCAATATCTGCGTTCTCTCATTTTAATAAATCTCTTCTCTAGACTATTTACAAGCTGATAGCTGTCGGCTCATACTGCCCAAATACCCTCCATGATGGCGCAAGG
>RBKG01000177.1 GCA_003640335.1 Porphyromonas sp. | reverse complement strand
AGTGGTTCCTCGTGGGCTCTATTTGCTATGGTTGGCTTTTGCGGAGGCTTTACGACATTCTCGACCTTCTCTAAAGAAGTTTTGTCTTTGCTGTCTTCGGCTCAATATCTGTGGGCAAGCATTTATATTCTTCTTAGTTTGCTGCTAGGACTTGGGGCAGTCCTTTTAGGCTTTTATGTAGGAACCTCACTCTAAAAAATAATCCCCCTTCTCTTCAGCTGTGAGAGAAGGGGGATTACTATTTAAATTATATCAGCTCGAATTACTTTAGCCCTAATTGCTTGAGAAGCTCTCGTACAGCTGCTGCTAGCTGACTGTCTTCACCATTAAGAGCCTGCTCAGGCTTAAGCTCTACCTGCACATCAGGCTTAAGCTCAAGGTTCTCAAGGTACTTACCGTCCTTAGTGCGGTAGCCAACGGCAGGAATACCATAGACAAGGCTAGGGTCTTGTAGCGTAACCCAGTTTACACTAGTCATTGTACCCGGTACAGGCATACCAACGACCTTACCAATACCCTGTGTCTGATAAACCCAAGGTGTGCCGTGAGCATTAGAGTAATCATTCTCATTCACCAGCATAATCGAAGGATGGTTCCATCTGCGGCTAGGCATTTCGCAGTAATCTTCTCCGCGTACCTCTTGCTCGAGATACTTCTTTCCGGTAAAGAATACTTCGATGTCTTCGTGCAAACGTCCTCCACCATTATTGCGGATGTCAATGACAATACCCTTACGGTCATAGTAGCGACCCATAATTTCGCTATATATATTGCGGAACGAATCATCGCCCATAGATGGGATATGTACGTAACCGAGCTGACCATTAGAGAGCTTATCTACCATTTCGGCACGTTGCTTAACCCAACGAGCTTCGAGGAGGTCAGCTTCACGCCCCATACTGATAGGCTTGATGCGCTCTGAAATCTCCTTGCCTTCGGAGGTGTAGGTTACGAGCGTAGTCTTACCTGCAAGACCAGCTAGCAAATGATGATAATCTTTGCCGGCAAGGATTTTTTCGCCATTGATAGCCGTAATCACATCGCCCTTGCGTAGTTTGCTTGTAGAGCTGTCAAAAGGACCACCGCTGATAACTTCGGTAACAAGGAGTCCGTCTTTACCCGTTTGGTCATTGTAGAAAAGACCTAAACTAGCTGTCGGTTCGCTTGCTCCAGCGTGTGAGCGATAACGACCTCCAGTGTGAGATACGTTGAGCTCTCCTAGTAATTCGCTAAGGAACTCAGCGAAGTCGTAGTTATTGCTGATATAAGGGAGATAGCGACGATAATAGTCTGTTAGGTTAGTCCAATTAACGCCGTGCATATTCTTGTTGTAGAAGCGTAGAGCTTCTTCGCGTACAACTTCATTATACATAGCTTCACGCTCAGCGAGTGGGCTGTACTTCATCTCAGCCGAGAATGATAGTGGCTTAAAGCTCTCTGCCTTGGTATCGAACTTGTAGCATGAACTACCCACGACGAAGATATTATCGCCCTTAGCATCACTAACTAGGCTAGGGGAAGAGCTATTTGTTTTATTGATTTGCTTGACTGTCTTCTTCTTCAAATCAACGCTCCACAAATCATGCTGACCTTCGTAAGCAGCAAAGTAATAGAGCTTCTTGCCGTCAGGACTGAGGATAGAAGAACTTATATCCGCAGAGTTAGGAGTTAGGCGAATGATGCGGTCTTCGATGTTGTCCCATTCGATTTTAATAGCCTTAGTCTTAGTGTCTGTGCTATCCTTCTTGCTCGTGTCCTTCGTGTTGCTCTTCTTGCTTGCGCTGTCTTCGTTAGTTTTCTGTTCCTTAGCTTTAGCCTCAGCAAGTTCAACCTCTTCTTCAGTCATGCGATGTTTCTCAAGTGCAGCTCTATTCATGAAGACCATCATGACGTCAGAGAGTGAACCCCAAGAAGCGTGATTGCGCATACCATATCTATCAGTAGTAAATATGAGGGCATTGCCATCGTGTGACCAACGAGGGCTATGTGAGAAGTATCCGCTATTGGTGATGTTGTGGACTTCGCCTCCGTCTTTGCTTACGATGCCAATATCGCTATAAGGCGCGTGCCTGCGTGCCACATATTCGAAGGCTATCCACTTACTATCAGGAGACCACTGATACACAAGTCCGCCAGCGAATGTCGTTAGGTTAGGAACATCTACGATTACGCGTACACTCTTGTCTGCTACATTATATACAGCTAGCTTCTTGCGGTCTAGCACAAAGGCAATTTCCTTACCATCTGGCGAGTACTGAGGGTGACTCTTTTCGCCCTTATGACTAGGAATTAGGAGCTCTTCTTTGATAGCAAGTGCATTCGCAAAGTTAGGGTCTTCCTTAGAAGCCATCGTAGCTTTGTAGAGGTCCCACTTCTGATTGCGACGGCTAGCATATACGAGTTCTTTACCGTTGGAAGAGAATGTTACCCCTTGTTCGGCTGCTGGCGTATTGGTAATGCGCTTGGTCGTAGTATAGTCCGAACTAGTTACAAAGACCTCACCTCTCTGAGTAAATGCAAACTGCTTGCCACTAGGGTCAATAGCAACGGAATTCATGCCCGAGCGGAAGTTTAGCTTGAGCATGTCGGGTTCGTTATTGTCGTGGACAATGCTCACTTTTAACTTATTGGGCTTGCCCTTCGCATTGAGGGTATAAAGCTCGCCAGCATAACCGAAGGCCATAGTTCCATTCTTGCTGATGCTCAGGAAGCGTACGGGTTCACCTTTAAAGCTAGTTAGGGCTTTGACATTGTTTCCATTAAGGTCAGCTTGGTACACATTCATCGAATGCCCTTCGCGTTCGCTAAGGAAGTAGATGCTCTTCCCATCAGAACTATATACAGGATTTCTGTCTTCGCCATCATGCTTAATCACAAAGCGGTATGTACCTGTCTTGAGGTCATACTCAAGAATATCACGAGTTACAGATGAAGTATGATGCTTGCGCCACTCATTCTCGTAACCTTTGACATTCTGATAAAGAATTTTTGTGCCGTCATTGCTTGGTACAGCCCATTCGGCAGGCATACCCATTATTCTCTCAGGTCTTCCGCCTTTAGTTGATACGCGATATAGCTCTGTGAATACCGATGCAGGGTATAGTGTGCTCTTAGCATCGTCTTGTATGTGCGCTTTGAAGTACACATACTTGCCATCGGGCGAGAAAGAATAAGGTGTCTTAGCACCAGTATGCTGAGTAAGTAATTTCGCTTCGCCGCCGTCACTACTCATCATATATAGGTTCATGCCCATACCATTGCGGTCGCTAGCGAAGGCTATGTTTTTGCCGTCAGGGCTCCATACAGGCATATAGTCATAAGCCGAATGAGTTGTAAGTCTTACGGCTTGCCCACCTGAACTGCTTACCTTGTAAATATCGCCCTTGTAACAGAATGCTATCTGTGTTCCATCGGGAGATATGCTCGGATATCTCATCCAAAGGGGATTATCTTCTGCCGCCAAAAGGCTGTTTGCTGTAAATGCTATGCTTAAGCATAGTAAAAGTTTATTCTTCATATACTTATTTATATCAAAGGATATTAGAAATTTTTCTTGCAATTAGACTGTGCATCACTCTTGTGTTTATAGGATAAGTCCTCCTATAAGCTGGGATACATCGGTCATATTGTTCTGTACAAGGTAGTCTTCGATACCTGATGCAATCTTAGTCGTAATAGTAGGGTCTACGAAGTTATATGTTCCCACTTGTACGGCACTTGCACCTGCTAGAAGAAACTCTATCGCATCTTCGCACGAACTTATTCCGCCCATACCGATGATAGGGATAGAAACGACCTTAGCCGTTTGCCAAACCATACGCAAGGCAACTGGCTTAACCGCAGGCCCTGATAATCCGCCCGTAACTGTCGATAGAATGGGCTTACGACTCTTCACATCAATAGCCATACCTAGTAGGGTGTTAATCATAGAGATAGAGTCTGCGCCTTCGGCCTCTACTGCGCGTGCTATCTCTGTAATGTCTGTAACATTAGGAGATAACTTGACGATAAGTGTCTTAGGATAGACCTTGCGCACGGCACGCACCACTTCGGCTGCTCCTGCACAAGTAACGCCAAAAGCCATACCGCCTTCTTTGACGTTCGGGCATGAGATGTTTAGCTCTATCGCAGGGATTTTATCTAATTCAGCTATGCGCTCGGCAGTAGCCATATAGTCTTCGACGGTCGAACCGCTAACATTGACAATCATGTGCGTGTCAATGTCTTTGATGCTTGGATAGATTTCCGAACAGAAGTATTCGACACCCTTATTCTGTAACCCAACGGCATTGAGCATACCACTAGGCGTCTCTGCCATACGTGGGTAGGGATTACCTTGACGAGGATTGAGCGTTGTCCCCTTAACTACAATGCCTCCGAGCTTAGACAAGTCAATGAAGTCTGAGTATTCTAGTCCATAGCCGTAAGTGCCAGAGGCAGTCATAACGGGATTTTTGAGCGTAATGCCGCCTATTTGTATTGCCGTGTTTACCATTTGATTACTTTGCTATTAAAGACAGGTCCTTCTGTACATACACATACATTGCCATGCTCGTGTATGTCTTCTACGCAACATAAGCAAGCACCTATTCCGCAAGCCATCATATTCTCCATAGATACTTCGCAGTTGATACCACGTTGCTCGGCAAGGAGAGCGACAGACTTCATCATTGCTCTAGGTCCACAGGTGTAGATAGAGTCGTAATCCTCCGTTTGGATACAAGGGTGATTGGTCACGAACCCTTGAACGCCAAGAGTACCATCATTAGTGGTTATATGAACTTGCCCAAGGGCTTCAAATTCGGGAAGTAGTAGAATGTATTCGGCACTACGACCACCTAAGAGAATGTCGGGTTTTATTCCCTGCTCATTAAACTTGTGAGCTAGAGCGAGCATGGGAGCTATCCCCACACCGCCACCAACGAGTAGAGGGCGACGGCTATTCGTAGTATCGAATGTATTCCCCAATGGAAGAATGACGTCTAGGCTATCTCCTACCGCTAGTTCCGTAATGGCTCTAGTGCCTCGCCCAACAGCTGCGATGAGTAGCCAAAGTTCGTTTGTCTCCTCGATGTAATGACATACAGAGATTGGTCTGCGGAGCAATGTGCGACCGCTAGGAGGAAGGATTTGAACGAACTGACCCGCTTGTAAGCGAGGGAGCGTTTTGCCCTCTTCACGAGGGTGCAGTTTCAAGAGATAGTTGTTAGCATTAAGAGCTTGATTGTAGCTAATGCGAAGAGTCTGTACTTCTTTCTGATTGGTCATAAAGCTATTATGTCTAGTTTTTATGAGTCTGCGTACATGTCAGAGATAGCTTGTGCGTAGTGCTTGTACACCACATTACGCTTAATCTTGAGAGTCGGCGTAAGTTCTCCATTTTCCATAGAGAAGGGCTCGGCTAAGATGGTAAAGCGTTTAATCATCTCGTAGTTGGCGATAGAAACTTGAGCTTGCTCGATATGAGCATGCAGAAGTCTGCGTATCTCATGGTCTTGGGCAAGTTCAGCGGTGCTACGCTCAGTATTCAAACCTCTAGCGTGGGCTTCTTTCTTGAGAATATCCCAGTTAGGAAAGATAAGAGCCGAAATAAATTTATAACCATCACCAATAACGGCTACTTGCTCAAAGATAGGGTCTAGCATAAGGAGTCCTTCTATCATTTGAGGCGCAACGTACTTACCATTAGCTGTTTTGAAGAGGTCTTTAATACGTTCTGTAAAATAGAGCGTTTTCCCTTCTAATCGACCCGCATCACCTGTGCGGAAATAGCCATCTTCCGTAAATGATTCTTTGTTGGCTTCGGGATTGTTGTAGTACTCTGTTATGATGGTAGGCCCCTTGAGCTGTATTTCGTTTGTTTCAGGGTCAATGCGTACTTGGACGTGGTCAAGGACTGTACCGACAGAGTTAATATCGAAGTGTTTGTCGGGGTAGCAACAAACAGTAGCCGTACTTTCGCTCAAGCCATAGCCACAGCAAATAGGAATAGACACGCTCTGCAGGAAACGATTGATTTCGGGAGAGAGTGCAGCACCAGCTACGGGGAAGAATTTCCCACGTTGTATACCTAGAACCTTTTTAAGCTTGGCAAAGAGGGTTACCTTATAGAGCTTGTATAGAAGTTTAAGATATAGAGGTGCTCGTTTGCCTTGATTTTTATAGTTTAGTCGATACTCTTCGCCGACCTTTATGGCGTGTCGCATAATCTTCTGAAGAGTAGGGGGCATGCTTTTGATTTTATCTTGGACACCGCCATAAACCTTTTCCCAGAAACGAGGAACATTGCACATCATCGTGGGGTGTATGTCCACAAGAGCTGTTTGTATGGTTTTAGGATTAGTTAGGATAGCTACTGTAGAGCCAATGAACAAGCAATAGTAAACCCAAATTTTCTCAAAGATATGGCTCTGAGGCAAGAAGCTCATACTAACATCTTTGCTTGATAGATTGGTTAACAGGTCAGCATGAGTCTGTACCTGCATCATGAATTGCTTATGTTTTAGAGCTACTCCTTTGCTTCTTCCTGATGTGCCGGAGGTATAAATAATCACAGCTATATCATCAGGAAGAGCTTGTGATGAGCGTGTATTGGCGATATGCTCATGAGGTTTGGAGTCGCCTCTGCGGATAAATTCCTCGTATTTGAGTGATATTGTATCTTCGGGGTGGAGTAATACATTAGGCTCAAGTACAATAATACGACGGAGCAAGCCCGTGCGCTTCTGTACTTCCCAAGCATTATTATATTGATATTGTTCCCATACAAAAAGAACCTCAATACCCGCATCTCGCAGAATAAACTCTACTTGGTCAGGCGAACTCGTCGCATAGAGGGGCACAGAAGTACCACGCACCATAAATAGACCGATTTCGCTAGATAGAGCATCAACGGAGTTTTGGGTATAGAACCCTACACGTTCTCCTTCTTTAATGTTTTCGGCTACAAGAGCTTTAGCTGCTAGTAGGCATCGTTCGGAAAACTCTTCACCATTTAGATTATACCAAGGACCATTATCTTTCTTTTGGTAGCGAATAATACGCTTAGAGCCAAATTTCTTGCGTAAGCGGTGGGGGTATTCAGCTAAGTGATATAGTTGTTTATTCATTGTATGGATAATTATCTACTTATCAAAGATACTATAATTAAGTCATTTTGAAGGAAAAGAGCTCAAAACAATGCCTGCTATTGA
>RBKG01000165.1 GCA_003640335.1 Porphyromonas sp. | reverse complement strand
CAAGCCCTGGGTTAGGCATTGATACACATTTATTGAGCCCCGTAGGGGCGGCACTATCCCAATGAACCGCTACGACACAAAACAGATGCTCGCGTTGTAGTGCCGCTCCTACGGAGCTCTTAATTTTATTGTTTGTGTATACCTAGGGTTTCATATCGGGCTTTGCCCTCATTGCACCCTGGCTTTGCAAGAGTGTCGCCCTTGCAGGGCTCTTTGGACGCTCCGCCAATGAATTACTTTGTTGTTTTGATGTGCTTGTTCGCTCGGGAGTATCGCCCTTACGGGACTTGTTTGGTCTCTTGCTGGTTTAGAGCGCTTACAAAAAGAGCTACGCACTAGCCCTCCGCGAGGGAGGCTAGTGCGTAGCGTTAGTTTGTAGTAGGACTGGGCTTACTTCTTCTTCGGGTCTGTTCCGACCATGAAGTGAGTAGGCGCACCAGAGTTTGCGGGTAAGAAGGCTCTTGAAATCAGATACTGATGAGGAGCTTTGCTAAATACCTGTGCATCAGTGTGATATTGAGGCATTTTACTCCTGTAGTGCTTACCTTCTCCTTCGTGCATCTTCAGCCACATGTTGCTCAGAGTTGCTTCGTCCTTGGTGTTGAAGCGTCCCCAGCTACGTGGACCGATGTAGAAGTAGTCGTGATTACCTGTATCATCAGAATTCGTCTGGGTGAGGATATAAACCCCACGATTACGGTTCATTATCCCGTTATTTGTTTGTGTATCCATCGATACCCCTGGAGCAAATCCTACCGCAGAGAAGATACGGAAGACCACATTCTGTGGGTCTGCAGTCCACCACTGCTCATTAGAAACCACATCGATATCACCAAGGCTACGTACAAGAGGGTCTTGGCGACCGATATAACGCATACCCACAGAGAAGAAGCTAATCATAGAGGTTCCTACCCCACCTTTGCCACCTCGTCCTGCAGACCAAGCAGATAAGCGACGAAGTGTTTCCCCTAAGTTAGGGTTGGCTAGGCCTTGCTTCAAAATAGGGACGTTTTCGGGTCCATAGATAGCAGCCAGTCTTTCATCGTTTCCAGACTTCCACTGAGCTTCAGCAGGATACTTATTATTTCCAAGAGGTGTACCAGCATCTTCTGGAGAAATACCCCAGAAGTAGCGGTAGGCCACTAAACTCTCAGGGTCACCTTCGCGTAGGTAAGCCAAGCCATAGACTATATGTGAGCACCAGAAGTAGTTGAAGTAGTTATAGGGCTTCATGTCTGCTACTGATGAATATAAATTATCCGTCATCGGGATTTCAGCACCCGTCTTCAAGTCCTTACCATAGTTAGAGGCATTCACAGCGTCACTATTACCACCCTTGAGGATAAAGCGAGCATTATGGACAGCACTGGCCGCTGCTCCATGCTTGCGATTCAAGTCTTGCTCTATGACCTTCACTGTAAAGGGACCTCTCTTTTCACCATTGAGGAGATATAGAGAGTCCGTCTTACCGGCACCCTCCGGTATAGGGATGTAGCTCTGAATCTCTTCAGCGTGTGGCAAGTAATATTTAGCCGTACTTGTCAACCTTATCAGAGAGTTACCCTTATGGTCCACCAAGTCAGGATCTGCCTCCTTACCTTTTTTATCCTCACCTACAAAAGGTCGAGAGTCTGACAACCACGTCTGAAGCCGAGCTAAATTAGGGTAAGCAACCTCGTCCAACCAGTACGCTTTTGCACCCGAATGGCGATTCATCCATGGATGCCCACGCTTGAAGGCTCCGACTTTACCGGGCTCAAAGCCTGCAGCTAACACTTCAAACGAAGTACGCTCAAGATTGGTCAGTGCTGTCGCTATCTTTACTCGAAGCCATTCACTACCACCATCCTTGAAGTGCTTATCTAGCTGATTGACATAAGTATAGAAAATAGGCATTCTCGAGATGTAGGAGACGCGGTTCTCGATGGGATAGTAGTCTGCAGCCTTCTCCATAGAGTTCCAGTGATCATCTTCTACAGGTGATGCCGTGACACGCACACCGATATAAGGCACTTTTGGGGAAGGCTGTATATCACTGCTCTTCTTCCCTATGTTGGGGGCAAACTTAGCCTGCTCAGCTTCATTCAGATAGCCCCAAGCGAGGGTAACTCCGCTCTTAGATTCGTGCTTCGATGCTACGACACGTCCTTTAACTCCTCCTCTATCGTAGACTAGGATTTGAGCAGGATGGCCCATCACCGGCTTCATTTGTAACTTATCTCCAGAGGTAGCAGCCGCAGTCTGACTAACTACATCATCTTTAGAAATCGTTGTCTTGAAAGCCATCGCATTGGACTCCATATCATACGACATAATCCTCAAGTCATTGATAGACTCATTCACGATACGCATGCGGAAGACGGTACCACGAGGACGGAAGACTATAGAAGGCTCAATGCCCTCAGGTATTCCTTGTGTAATCACATACTCCTCAGGATAAAACCAGTGCTCTGTACTTCTAGGGTCTGGCTCGCGCACCTTTAGCTTCGACCAGCTGGTCGTCATCGGCAGGTTCAAATCAATCGTCTCTCCATTGAACTGATAAGTTAGACCATTGCTCTTTGCATTCGCATAGGGGTCAAAAGAGAGCGTCTTCGTTGCATCATCATATTCTGCACCGAGGACAGAGGCGAAGTACCACTGATGGGTTCCATCCATCAAGCTACGGTCGATATCAACAATCCCACCCTTATGTATTTCATAGCGAACTTTGTTGCCCTTGATGGATTTCTTCTTCCACTGCATAGGTCCATTGGAAATATAAACCTTCTTACCTTCTGGGGCAGTAGGACAATAGAAGATACCATAAGCCTCTAGGGTCTCAGGAGCTTTCTCTGCGTCGAACTTAAGGATACTGAAACTAGTCTTGCCATCCTTTTCACCATCTTCAAGGGTATAGCTTAGGGCACGTCCCTGATGCTTAGGTTCACTCTCTGCAATGGAGTCTTGCACTCCAGCAGACATGTCCAGAGAGACACTGATTAGATTTGGGTCACGTTTCTCAGTGACTTCATTTGAGTTAAGCTCTTCGTGCTTACAGCCCACGAGCGAAACACTCGCTGCCATAAGGAGCATATAAAGCCATTTATTTGTATAGCGCATATTCATGTTTAATTGTCAATAGTTGCCATTGTTATGGGTGCAAGTCATCATACGAATTTGCGTCAATGAGCTCGCCCTCATCGCTATAATCACCAAAGAGGTCAGACTCAGCTGACATGCCGATAAGCAGACTCAATGGAGCATGGAAGCGTATAAACTCCACTTGAGGAGCTTTATAATTTGACTTTTTAAAAATATTTTTCATATTTATTGAAAAAGTTATTATATTCTTTTGTATTCTCGGTACTAAAATTATAGACATTTCTCGCAAAGATACAAAAAAGAGAGTATGTGTACTTATGCTTAAGTGTCAAAAAATAGATTTCTATATCAAATTATATAGAGATTATCCTTTATAGAAGCAGGAAAGAGCCTTTAGAATAGTTTTTATTTAAGTTGGATAAATTTGTGCTTTTTTAATGATTGTGTATGGGAGGTTGATATACTTTCTATTCTTAGGGAACTATAGATGAATGCTGAATTTTAGTGTACGCAAACATTATTGAGCCCCGTAGGGGGCGGCACTTTCGAGACGTAAGACAAATGCTCGCGTTGTAGTGCCGCCCTTGCAGGGCTCTTTGGACGCTCCGCCAATGAATATACTTTGTTGTTTTGATGTGCTTATTCGCTCGGGAGTATCGCCCTTACGGGGCTTGCATTAGAGCGCTTACAAAAAGAAGATGCGCACTAGCGCCTCCGTGAGGGAGGGCTAATGCGCATTGAGTTATTTGTTAAGAGAGCTTACTTCTTCTTAGGGTCTGTCCCTACCATGAAGTGAGTAGGCGAACCCGAATTTGTAGGCAAGAAGGCTCTCGAAATCAGGTACTGGTGAGGAGCCCTATCATAAAGCTTTTCTTTCTTAGCCTCAGGATACATTGGTTTTTGTCCACCAGCTCTATAGTACTTACCTTCTCCTTCGTGCATCTTGAGCCACATAGCACTGAGCGTTGGTTCGTTCTTCGTATTGAAGCGTCCCCAGCTCTTTGGACCGATGTAGAAGTAGTCGTGATTACCTGCATTATCATCGTTAGTCTGCGTTAGGATGTAGGCACCACGATTTCGGTTTACGATATCATCATTATTTTGAGTAGCCAACGATACTCCTGGAGCAAATCCTACCGCAGAGAAGATACGGAAGACTACATTCTTTGGGTCTGCGGTCCACCACTTCTCATCAGAGACCACGTCAATATCTCCAAGGTTACGTACCTTAGGGTCAAAACGTCCCACGTAGCGCATCCCTACAGAGAAGAAGCTGACCATAGCCTGCCCCAGACCGCCCTTACCGAGTCGTCCAGCGGACCAAGCAGATAAGCGACGGACAGTTTCACCTAAGTTAGGATTGCTCGAACCCTGCTTAAGAATAGCTGCATTCTCAGGACCATAGACCGCATTACGCGTTTCGTCGTTCCCAGTATTCCATTGACCTGCGAAAGTCAACTCATTCGTTAGCGTTACACCAGCATTCTCTGGAGAAATGCCCCAGAAGTAGCGATAAGCCACCAAGCTCTCAGGGTCACCCTTGCGGAGGTAAGCCAAGCCATAGACAACGTGCGAGCACCAGAAGTAATTGAAGTAGTTGTAAGGCTTCATTTTGTCTGCATTCCAGTCAACATTACCAGTCATCAAAATTGGAGCTCCAGTCTTCAAATCCTTACCATAGTTCAGAGTGTTCACCAGGTTATTATCCCCGCCCTTGAGCACAAAGCGAGCCTTATGTACCGAAGCTACAGGATTGCCGTGCTTCAGGTTCAGGTCTTGCTCGATAACTTGAACATCGAAGGGAGCCTTCTTTTGCCCGTTAGCCAGGTACAGAGAGTCCGTCTCACCAGCACCAACAGGGATAGGTAGGTAGCTCTGAATCTCCTCAGCGTGTGGCAGATAGTAGCTTGTCCCATTAGCCTTACTACTGAGCACTGTCTTTATCTGAGTCTTATCATCCTGCTTGAGCATATCGGGGTCATTATTCTCCGACCTAAAATCCACAGGAGGCGTAAGCCACGTTCTAAGCTGAGCTAAATTAGGGTAGGCAATCTGGTCTAGCCAATAGTTACCATTGTCCTGATGACGATTCATCCATGGATGCCCACGCTTGAAGGCACCAACCTTACCTGGAGTATAACCTGGACCTAAGGCTTCAAAAGTGGTACGCTCAAGGTTCGTTAGCGAGGTCGTGATTTTTACTCGAAGCCATTCGCTACCACCGTCCTTATAGTGCTTATCCAATTGATTAACATAAGCGTAGTAAACAGGAGCTTGCGTGATGTAGGAAATACGGTTCTCGATAGGGTAGTAGTCTGCAGCCTTCTGCATTGAGTTCCAGTGGTCATCACCTACAGGATTAGCCGTAGCACGTACAGCGAAGTAAGGAGCTTCCTTCGAAGCCTTATCTTCATCGCCATTCTCCCCAAGATTAGGCGTAAGCTCTTCAAGCAAGCCTTCATTGAGGTATGCCCAAGCGAGGGTAACCCCGCTCTTAGATTCGTGCTTTGAGTTTACGATACGTCCAGCAGAGCCATCCTTATCGTAGACTAAAACTTCAGCAGGGTGATTCATCTCAGGAGTCAGCTTGAGCTTAGCGCCAGCTATCGCATCTTCACTTTGACCAATAATGTCGTGTATAGCCAGAGTTGTCTTGAATGCTAATACGTTAGAGCTCAGATTATAGGACATAATCTTCAGGTTGTTGAGAGACTCATTCACGATACGCATACGGAATACAGTACCACGAGGACGGAAGACGATAGAAGGCTCAACGCCCTGAGGTAGTCCTTGAGTAATAACGTATTCTGTAGGATAGAACCAGTGCTCGGTGCTTCCAGACTCAGGCTCACGCACCTTTAGCTTTGACCAGTTGGTCGTCATCGGAAGGTTCAGGTTGGTAGACTCACCATTAAACTGATAAGTCAGACCATTAGCCTTTGCATCCTTATAAGGGTCAAAGGAGAAACTCTTCTTTGCTGCATCATATTCTGCACCGAGGACAGAGGCGAAGTACCACTGATGGGTTCCATCCATCAAGCTACGGTCGATATCAACAATCCCACCCTTATGTATTTCATAGCGAACTTTGTTGCCCTTGATGGATTTCTTCTTCCACTGCATAGGTCCATTGGAAATATAAACCTTCTTACCTTCTGGGGCAGTAGGACAATAGAAGATACCATAAGCCTCTAGGGTCTCAGGAGCTTTCTCTGCGTCGAACTTAAGGATACTGAAACTAGTCTTGCCATCCTTTTCACCATCTTCAAGGGTATAGCTTAGGGCACGTCCCTGATGCTTAGGTTCACTCTCTGCAATGGAGTCTTGCACTCCAGCAGACATGTCCAGAGAGACACTGATTAGGTTGGGGTCACGCTTCTCGGTGACTCCATTTGAATTAACATCTTCTTGTTTACAGCTCCCGAGTGAGACGCTCGCCGCCATAAGGAGCATATAAAGCCATTTATTTGTATAGCGCATATTCATTTTACTTAGTTACCTCCATTTAGCTTGTCATACTCTGTAGCATCTATAAGTTCTCCCTCATCGCTATAATCACCAAAGAGGTCTGATTCGGCTGACATCCCGATAAGCAGATTCAATGGAGCATGGAAGCGTATGAGCTCCACTTGAGGAGCTTCGTAGTCTACCTTTTTTAAATCTTTTTTCATATTTTGCTTAAAAATCATTATATCCTTTTGTAGTCTCCTGCTAAAATTACAGACATTTCCTGCAAAGGTACAAAAAAGATAGTATATGTAATATATGTCTAAGTGTCAAGAAATAGATTATTATATCGAATTATAGAGAGAAACTATCATTTAGGGGAGTAGGAAAGAGACTTTGGAATGGTTTTATTTTTGTTTAAGTTGTATAGTTTTATGTTTTTTTTACATGTTTATGAGGAGGTTGCATACGCTCTCTATGCTTAGGGAACTATAGCTAAGTGCTGAACTTAAGTGTGCGCAAACATTATTGAGCCCCGATGAGGGGCGGCACTTCCTGAGACCATTGCATAATACGGCACTCGCTACGTTATTATCGACATTCAGGCTCGGTCATTTACAGGAGTAAACTCCCTGCGCCTTCAGTCTCAATGCCTTGCGATTACC
>RBKG01000061.1 GCA_003640335.1 Porphyromonas sp. | reverse complement strand
AGTTTTCTATCTAAATTTGCTAAACGAGTGTTGCACTTCCTAGTGGAAAATACATTGTTGATTGAATTTTGCTTTATTATTTCTCTTATCTTTTTATTTTCTCCCCTTGCCCTAAATATACGTCCTTGGGTGTAAGATTATCTAACGATTCATGAAACCTTCTCTCATTATAATATTTCACCCACCCTCTATAGCATTTTCCAATTCAGAGTGGAAAAAATAAAACTCACGGCACTAAAAACAAAGCCTGCGTTTCCTAAACTTAAAACCTCGGCGAAGTTTGTACAGACTACAGCTGAAGTCTCCAGAAAGTACTACGTACATACAAATTTAAGTACGAGGTACTCACAAAAATAAGTACACGTAAACACTTCAGTAAGTACACGCACTTACTGAAACGAGTACGACGTATTCATTTTTGATTAGGCTGTTGTTGTAGAACTGTCGTGCCTGAGGCACTCATATACCGAAGTCTAAGGATTCTAGATTTTGATGCACTTGCTCTGCATGAGTCTTTCGTAATAGTTTCAGAATGTAGCATATTCTGTATCTTTGTAACTATTGAATGAGAAGATGCTTTTGTCTCAGCTTATACGAATGTTAATATGACACAACCAATTCGCCTTTTTGAGGGTATGGGCGTTGCTTTGATTACGCCATTTCAAGCAGATGGGTCTGTAGACTACGTGAGTTTACATACTTTACTAGAGCATATTATTTCAGGTGGTGCTGATTTCGTCGTAGTACATGGGACTACGGGGGAGTCCCCTTGTCTCTCTCGTGATGAACGTAATGCTGTAACATCTTTTGTCGTTCAGACAGTAGGCGGACGTATCCCTATTATGATAGGGTTAGGAGGCAACAATACTATGGAAGTGGGTGAGCGTTTAGCCGAGTTGGATACAACGGGGCTTTCGGGCGTGCTTTCTGTCGCTCCTTATTACAATAAGCCTAGCCAAGAAGGTATTTATGAGCATTTCAAGCATTTGGCTAAGTGCAGTAAGTTGCCAATAGTTATTTATAATGTGCCTGGTCGTGTCGTCGTTAATGTAACTCCCACAGTGGTGGCTAAATTGGCTGAAATACCCAATATCATTGGCATCAAAGAAGCATCAGGCTACGTCGCTCAAGTAGAAGCTATTCATAAGCTCGTAGATAGACCTGACTTTAGTATCCTCTCTGGCGATGATAATCTCTCGATAGACTTTATCCGCAATGGTGCTTGTGGAGTTATCTCGGTTATAGGTAATGCTTATCCTAAGCTCTTCACGAAGCTAATACACCTAAGTATGCAGGGGCGTCATAATGATGCAGGCGTTATTCATGACCAACTAAGAGACGCTTATCGCTTGCTCTTTGAGAATGGTAATCCTAGTGGTATCAAGGCCTTACTCTATTTGCAGAATATAATAAAGCACAACGTTTTGCGTTTACCTTTGACCCCTGTTACAGAGGGTGTGTACAAGGGGCTTGATGAAACAAGACGACAAATAGACTTGTTTATAGAGCAGTATGAGTGTTGATATACAAGCCGTAAAGCAAAGATTTAGCATAATAGGCAATAGCCCATTACTGACGCACGCTATAAAAGTCGCCCTACAAGTGGCTCCGACAGATATGTCTGTACTGATAGTCGGTGAGAGTGGTGTCGGTAAGGAGAGCTTTCCTAAGATAATACACCAAAATAGCATACGTAAGCATGGTCCTTATATCGCTGTAAACTGTGGTGCTATCCCTGAGGGTACAATAGACTCCGAGCTATTTGGTCATGTCAAAGGCTCGTTTACAGGTGCATTGAATGACCGCAAGGGTTATTTCCAAGAAGCTAATGGCGGCACGATTTTCCTCGATGAAGTGGGGGAGTTGCCTTTAGCTACACAAGCACGCCTACTGCGTGTCCTTGAGACTGGAGAGTTTATCCCAGTGGGAGCAAGCACACCGGTAAAGACTGATGTGCGCATTGTAGCCGCAACGAATGTCAATATGCAGGAGGCTGTGGACAGAGGTCGTTTCAGAGAGGACTTGCTTTTCCGCCTTAATACCGTGCCTATCGAACTGCCACCCTTACGCAGACGTTCGGAGGATATAGGCTTATTATTCAGATATTTTGCTTCTCAAGCTGCAGAAAAGTATCACATGCCTACCCTAAGGCTTGAGCCAGAAGCTGTGCGCCTACTCGAACACTATTATTGGCCCGGTAATATACGTGAGCTTCGCAATCTAGCAGACCGCATTAGCGTGCTAGAGGAGCAACGTATGGTTACGGCTGATACGCTGAGAGAGTACCTCCCTCAAGCACTTAATGCAGACTATCGTCCTGCGCTAAGGAGTCAAGTGCAAGATACAAATGACTCTTTCTCTTCTTCGGGAGCAAACTCTCAGGGGAGCCAAGAGTTTTTTGTCAATATGCTTATGGAGATGCGTAATGAAATTACCGAACTTAGAGGACTTGTAGGCTCGATGATGAAGGGACATCATACCGCATCGCCTATGTCTACAGCTGGTATCGTGACTGCCGATAAGCATGATAATTTACTCGGAAGCAATCATACAGCCTTAACTCACAACTCGGCTATTACCTTGCCTCAAGCCTCTGAACGTAGCTATCATGCCGAAGATGTGGAGGTCATGGAAGTTGAACCTATGACTGCTGCTCGTAGCCTTGAAGAGGTGGAGCGACAAATGATTGTGCAGGCTCTACAGCGTTATGGCGGTAAGCGTAAGCCTGCGGCAGAAGAACTTAAGATAAGCGAAAGAACGCTCTACCGTAAGATAAAAGAATATGACTTGGATATATAATAAATCTCTCTTGCTCGTTGTCGTAGCTTTGCTAACCCTTACCGGGTGTAGCATCAGCTATCGCTTCAATGGCGGGACGATAGATTATACACAGATTAAGAGTATTGCCATCTCAGATGTAACCAATAGAGCCGCTATTGTTTATCCTCGTTTTGCGGCAAGTTTTACAGAAGCTCTTAAGGATATGTACACAAGCCGTACTCGTCTAGCACAGAGGAGAGGAGAGGCGGATTTGGAACTTGAGTGTACGATTACGGGCTATGATTTATCAACGGCTTCTGTCGGGCAGGATAACTTTGCCGACCGTACTAAGTTTACCGTAACGATGCAGGTAAAGTACACCAATAGAGTTAATCCGAAAGAGAGCTTTGATCGTAGTTTTACGGCTTATAGAGATTTCCGCAGGGACCAGCAGTTTAATGCCGTTCAGGACCAGTTGCTCGCAGAGATTACTGAAGACCTAACTAAGCAGATATTTAATGCAACGGTAGAGAACTGGTAAAGGTCTTGACCGAATAGGCTTTGTACTCTTGATAGATGAATAAACAAGATTTATATCAACTACTTCGAGAGCCTCAACTCATAGAGGCTACTCATCTTCCTGCATTAGAGAGCCTAATAGCCTCTTATCCGTACTGCGCTAGCTTCGTATTCTTATATCTATATGGCTTAGCCAAGACAGAAGATGTCCGTTATAGTGCAGAGCTCAAGCGTTATGTCGCTTATTTGCCTCATCGCGAACAGCTGTTTCAGCTTCTCTCTAAGAGCGGAAGCCAAGATGAAAACCTCACTCAAGAGGCTAAGGGGCAAGATGATTTTGATTTGATTGACTCTTTCTTGATGGATGCCCGTTCGGCAGGCGAAGATTTGCCTACGGAGTTACATTTTGATAGACCTGAAGGGAAAGAGTATTTTGCCGAAGAGGATAAGACCGATAGTTTGGTAGAGCTAACATCAGAACTGAATTCATCGTCTGAGGAAACGCAAATCGTGGGTGAAGATGCTGTCGCCAAAGACTCCGAATTATTCACGGAAACGCTCGCTAAAATATATATTCAGCAGGGCAAATATGAGCGCGCGTTGAGCATAATTAACTCACTTTATTTGCAATATCCTCAAAAAAATCGTTACTTTGCAGAGCAAATACGCTACTTAGAGCGATTAGTAAATAGTAATATAGAAAAGAAATAGTATAATGACAACGTTAATTTCCATTCTCCTTGTACTTGCGTCAATAGCTCTTGTGCTTGTCGTGATTGTACAGAAGTCTAAAGGTGGAGGTCTTGCTTCGGGCTTTAGCTCAGCCAATAATATCATGGGTGTGCGTAAGGCTACTGATGGTATCGAGAAGGCTACTTGGTATTTGATGGGTACAATCATGGTACTTAGCATCGCTTATACAGGCTTCCTTGGTGCAGGTCACAGCGAAAGCTCTGAACTAAATAAGGCTATTGAGCAAAAGGCTGCTTCTTCTGCGAAGATGCCAGCACTAGGAGGTACACAAGCTCCAACAGCTCCAGCAACGACGCCTGCTGCTCCTACTGCACCAGCGACTGCACCTGCAGGAAAATAATAGAGCTAAACGCAATTTGATGCAGATTTGCATCCCAAAATCTCACTAGAGGAGGTGTTTATTCGGATTGAATAGAAGCACCTCCTCTTTTTCGCTATAACCTTTTTATCAAATAAAATTAACATGGAAATAAAAGCAAGATTTGACCACTTTAACTTTAATGTTCTTGACTTAGAGAAGAGCCTAGCCTTCTATGAGAAGGCTCTAGGTCTTAAAGAAGTACGTCGTAAGGTGGCTAGTGACGAATCGTTTATATTGGTTTACTTAGGTGATACAGAGGGGCATTTTACTCTAGAGCTAACATGGTTAAGAGACCGTACAGAGGCTTATAATCTAGGAGAGTGCGAGTATCATCTTTGCGTGCGTGTGCCAGGTGATTATGCGGCTACACGTGAGTATCACAGAGAGATGGGCTGTATCGCCTACGAAAATCACGATATGGGACTGTACTTCATCACAGACCCTGACGGCTACTGGATAGAGATTTTGCCAGTAAAGTAGTATCCTGAATGCGCTATTTTCGAGGACTTGCTCTGTCGCTTGTAGCTTTAGTCGGTATCTTTGCCTGCGATAAGGAAGGTCATGAACAGAATACCCCACTAAGGTCTGTATGGCTTAATTTGCCTCTTCAGGCTCAGCCCTATCGTGCATTGTTGGAGCCTACGGGAGCGGTAACTATTGTTGAGCCTCCTACAGAGACTTCGGCTATTGGTTATGCAGGGGTGCTGATTGTGCATGGTCTTTTGCCTAATCAGTTTTATGCATACGACTTATCTTGTCCTGTCGAAAATAGCCCTATCATTCGGATTGTTGGGCATGACCCTCTGAATGTACGTTGCCCTAAGTGTCAAACCAAGTATGACGTCTTAAGCGGTAGTGGGGCTGTACTCTCAGGTAGTGGACGAAGTCCGTTAAGGAAGTATAAAGCTTTCTATCATGAGGTTGAGCGTAAGCTAACCATCAGTAATTAAAATAAATAACAATGATAAAGAATATAGTATTTGACTTAGGTGGTGTCCTTATTCACCTTGATAAAGATGAAGCCTTAAGACGTTTTAAGGCTCTTGGTGTACCTCGTGTAGAGGAGATGCTTGACCCTTATTTGCAGAGTGGTTACTTTCTGATGGTTGAAGATGGTCGCATGACGAAAGACGAGTTTAGAGATGCTTTAAGCGAGTTGGCTGGTAAGCAGCTGACGCATGAAGAGCTTAGCCATGCTTATATGGGCTTCTTGCTTGAGGTGTGCGACTATAAGTTTGATTACATCGATACGCTTCGTGATAAGTATAATATCTACATCTTGAGTAATACCAATCCTTATGTGATGGAGTATGGCGAGAGCGATAGATTTTTACCTAATGGTCGTAAGCTAAGTAGTTATTGCGATTATAAGTTCGCTAGCTGTGAGATGGGTATGGTTAAGCCTAATAGAGGCATTTTCGACCTGATGGTAGAGAAGACGGGTATGGTTCCTAGTGAAACGCTCTTCCTTGATGATGGTCAGAATAATGTAAATATGGCTGCTGAACTGGGCTTCCTAACTTATTGTCCGAAGAACGGAGAGGACTGGAGGTCTAAGGTCGATGAGATTCTAAAAGCCCATAATGACTAACTCAGAAGAGTTAATATATTTTGATTCGGCTACAAGTGTAGCTTTGCATGCTCGTCTTGCCCAATGGTTTGGCGAGCATGCTCGTGCTTTGCCTTGGCGAGAAACCAATAATCCTTATGCTATTTGGCTGAGTGAGGTTATTCTGCAGCAAACGCAGGTCGTGCAGGGCATGAGCTATTACCATAAGTTTTTGGACTTATTCCCTACGATTGCGGACTTAGCATCGGCAAGTGAAGATGAGGTGCTTCGAGCATGGCAGGGCTTAGGTTATTACTCACGAGGGCGCAATTTGCTTAAAGCGGCTCAGATGGTGATGTCTGAGTTTGGAGGTGTCTTTCCAAGTACCTTAGAAGAGGTCAAACGTCTGCCCGGTGTTGGTCCTTATACGCAGGCCGCTATCCTTTCGTTTGCTTTCAATAAGCCTTATGCAGCTGTTGATGGTAATGTCTATCGTGTACTAAGCCGTTTGTGTGCTGATGCTACGCCGATAGATACTCCACAAGGGCAGAAGCATTTTCGGGCTTTAGCGACAGAGTTACTCAGTCAAGAAGCCCCCGGCTTGCATAATCAAGCGATGATTGAGCTTGGCGCATTGGTTTGTACACCTCGCAAACCTGATTGCTTGTTTTGTCCAATATCAGTTTATTGTCAGAGTTATGCCGAGGGTTCAATGCTTCAGTATCCAGTTAAGCAAGGTAAGATAAAGGTCACCAATCGTTACCTATCTTTCTTTTTGATTGAGTTACCCGATGGAACAATCTTATTGGAGCGTCGTCCTGCGGGTGATATATGGCAAGGACTGTATCAGTTTCCTTTGCTTGAAACGCAGGCAGATACTTCATGGGAGGAGTTAAGCAAGTCTGATGAGTATCAAGAATTGATGTCGTCACTTACAGACGTAACATTTACATCTGTTGTTCCTCAAGAGAAACAGCATCGTTTGACTCATCGCTTGTTGCATGCGAAGCTATATCGGGTTAAGGCTTCGTCCTATCATGGCGACCGTTATCAGTGTGTTCCTATGAGTGAACTAGATAAGTATGGCCTACCAATCCTCCTCCACAAACTCCTAGGGTAGTCCTCAAAATAGAGACTGTTTTATTCTTATCTTGCGCATCAAGAAACTCCTAAAGCAAGAGGCGAAGCAAAATCTAATTTTGCTTCGCCTCTTGCTCTTTTGTGGAGCTTTGCAGAATGTGGTAATCGCAAGGCATTGAGACTGAAGGCG
>RBKG01000058.1 GCA_003640335.1 Porphyromonas sp. | reverse complement strand
TACAGCTCCATCTTATCCAAGAGCATGATGGCACTGAATATATTGGGATTTTAAGAAGAGAATTGAGTGAAGCTCTTACTACACGCGTCTCTAGCACGGCTACAGTCGTTCAAACGAGCTTTAGTGAGCTTAAGATTGCGACACACAAGCGTATACAGAAAAAACTCCCAATCCTTTTAGGTAATAAGCCTGAAGTTCCAATGGGCTATACTATCGAAAAAATCACCCTATCACCCGATAGTGTCCTTGTCTATGGAGAAGCCTCCCGATTAGCCCAACTTCAGGAAATAAGAACGGAAGTCATTAAAGATAGCCTTTCCTCTACTGGAATAAGCAGAAAATTAAAGCTAAAACTTCCGTACGATACTTATAGCGACTTTGACAATGTTCAAGTCAAGATAACACTGGAAGAGCTTACAGAACGTTCGTACAATCTGCCAATACAAATAGAGCACGTTCCTGAAGGATTTACGATAATCCCTCTACCCAGCACTGCAGATGTAACAATCACCCTACCTCGTTCTCGATATAATGACGTATCTGAAGCAAATCTAACATTAAGTGCTGATTTTAGGTCTTTAACGAGTAATAAAGATGTATTGAGGCTAAGATTAAGCAAAAAACCTCAATGGATTATTCAGACTCGTATTACGCCTGAAACCATCCAATATATTAAAGAAGGGAAAAGAGAAGAGTAGAATGATTACAATTGGTATCACAGGAGGAATAGGCAGCGGGAAAAGTTATATTTGCAAGGTCTTAAAGCAAATGGGAATACCCATCTATGACTGTGACAGTCGCGCCAAAAGTTTATATGATAAAGATTTGGTCCTAAAAAGGGAGATGATTAATCTTTTAGGCGAAAGAATTTACGATACCCCTACTGGAACAATAGATAAGAGATATCTATCTGAGATAATTTTCTCAGATAAAGAGATGCTTAAGCAAGTTAATGATCTTGTTCATCCGGCTGTACAGCAAGATATTGATTATTGGAAAAGAGAACAAGAAGCTAAAGGATACGCTATTGTAGTTCTAGAAAGTGCTATACTACTAAATTCGTCTAATTTGATGCAACGGATAGATAAATGTCTTGTTGTCAGTGCCCCTTTAAGCATGCGCCTGAAGAGGGCAACAGAGAGAGACCTTTGTGAACCTGAAATCATACAAAAAAGAATAAACACACAGCTAGATGATTCTGAAATGTGCAAGAAGGCTGACTACATCATATATAATGATGGTACAACGCACATTTTACCTCAGATTAGTAAGTTTATCCAAACATTAGAATCTATCTAAGTTTAGTATCTTTGTACATATTGTACACTAGTACTAAACTCAGACTCACCTATTAACAAAGATATTAGTTTATATGGCTCAGGAGATTAAACAGCTATTACCTAACTCGGTATGGAGCTACTTCTATGATTTAACTCAAATCCCACGTCCAACAGGTCAGACTACTGCGACACAAGAATATATCCTCAAATTTGCAGCAGAATGTGGATTATCTTCAGACAGAGACGCTGTTGGCAATATTGTTGTCCGTAAACCAGCATCGGCAGGTATGGAACAAAAGCCAACAATAATATTACAAGCACATCTTGATATGGTGCCTCAAGCAAATAGTGAAACTAAACATGATTTTGCCACAGACCCCATAGATGCCTATATTGACGGAGAATGGGTTAAGGCAAGAGGAACAACTCTGGGAGCTGATAATGGGATCGGAGTTGCTTATGCTCTAGCTATTCTCTCTGACAAGACTCTTAAGCATGGTCCCATTGAAGCTCTCTTTACCATTGACGAAGAAGTTGGTATGGTTGGAGCAAATGGTCTACAAGCTGGATTTTGCCAAGGAGATATTCTAATCAATCTAGATAGTGAAGAAGAAAATGAGCTCTTCATTGGTTGTGCTGGAGGTATCGATGTCGAAGCATCTTTAGAGTACCAAGATAATACCCCCACTCCCGAAGGAGATGTAGCCGTACTTGTAACCCTTACAGGGCTAAAAGGTGGACACTCTGGAGTTGACATAATATTAGGTCGAGCAAATGCCAACAAATTAATGGCTCGTTTCTTGAAAGAAGCTGTAAGCTGCTGTGGTGCTCGTATTGCTCATTTTGAAGGGGGCTCTCTTCGTAATGCTATTCCAAGAGAGGCATTTGCTACAATTACTATCCCAGAGGATGGTGCAGACAATTTGTGGGAATTAGCAAGTGATTACGCTGAAGTATTCCAAAGAGAGTATCAGGGGATTGAAGACAATATCTTGCTTAATCTGACTCATACAGAATTACCTAAGACTGTTGTTCCAGAGGAAATCCAAGATGGAGTATTAAATGCACTAGAAGCTTGCATCAATGGTCCACAAAGCATGCTTCAGGACTTTCCTAATGTCGTTGAGAGTTCAACAAATATGGCTCGTGTTAGCCTTGGCGAAGGTCAGTTTACAGCTTACTTCTTAGTTCGTAGCTCTCTAGAGAGTCGAAAAGATGCCGTAGCTTCTTCTATTGAGAGCGCAATGACTCTAGCTGGTGCTTCGGTTAGATTTGATGGCTCATATAATGGTTGGGCTCCTAATAGCAATAGCCCTATCTTAAAAACTATGACAAAGGCATACGAAGAAGTTTTAAATGTCACACCTAAAATAACAGTTATTCATGCTGGACTTGAATGTGGTATCCTTCAGGGAGTAATGCCCCGTGTGGACATGATTTCAGTGGGACCAACTATTCGCTCTCCTCATTCTCCAGATGAACGAGTAAATATTGCTACAGTAGAACGTACATGGAGGGTTCTTTGTCGTTCTTTAGAACTTATTTAATAAAGAAAATTACATTACAAATATCGATTTGAATATGAGTAAACACGCATATGTATTCCCTGGGCAAGGAGCTCAGTTTGTTGGCATGGGAAAAGACCTATACGACAATTTCCCTAAAGCCAAAGAACTTTTTGACCAAGCTAATGAAATCTTAGGATTTAACATTACAGACATTATCTTCAACGGAACAGATGAGGACCTCAAGCAAACCAAAGTAACTCAGCCTGCAGTTTTTCTACACTCTGTTATTCGTGCAATCTGTCTTGGTGATGACTTTAAGCCTGAGATGGTAGCAGGACATTCATTAGGAGAATTCTCTGCGCTCGTAGCTGCTGGAGTACTAAGCTTTGAAGATGGTCTTCGTTTAGTAAGTAAAAGAGCTCTAGCAATGCAGGCTGCATGTGAATTACAGCCATCAACTATGGCAGCTGTTCTTGGTCTTGAGGATGAAAAAGTTGTAGAAGTTCTTAAGAGCATTACAAATGAAGTCGTTGTTGCGGCTAATTTTAATTGCCCAGGACAACTAGTTATCTCAGGTTCTATAGCCGGAGTTGAGCAAGCCTGTGAAGCTCTCAAAAACGCAGGAGCCAAAAGAGCTCTACCTCTTAAGGTTGGAGGGGCATTCCACTCTCCTCTAATGGAACCAGCTAGAGAAGAATTAGCGAAAGCTATTGAAGAAACAAATTTCTCTTCACCGAAGTGTCCTATCTATCAAAATGTCGTGGCTCATGCAGTTACAGAACCTCAAGAGATTAAAAAGAATCTGATTGCGCAGTTAACTGCACCAGTTAGATGGACAGAATGTGTCCGAGCTATGATTTCTGATGGAGCAACTCTATTTACAGAAGTCGGTCCTGGAACAGTACTTCAAGGGCTTGTTAAGAAGATTGACTCTAGCATTTCGGCAGAGAGTATCGCCTAATCTATGAGTGAAGAACTAAAAGTAAACTATAGCGAAAATGATATAAGAACCCTTGAGTGGGACGAGCATATACGTCGTCGCCCTGGTATGTATATCGGGAAACTTGGTGACGGAAAACATGCTGACGATGGTATATACGTCTTACTTAAGGAGGTCTTAGATAATTCTATTGACGAGTTCGTCATGGGTGCTGGGAAGAAGATTGAACTCAGCATTCATGATGGACTCGTATCTATTAGGGACTATGGTCGAGGTATACCTCTAGGGAAACTTGTTGATGCAACAAGCAAGATGAATACTGGGGGAAAGATTGACTCTAAGGCTTTTAAAAAATCAGTGGGACTTAATGGTGTCGGAATAAAAGCCGTTAATGCTTTATCCGTACATTTTGAGGTCACAGTATGGAGAGAAGGGCAAACTAAAAAGGTAAGCTATAGTCATGCCAAACTATTGGGAGAAACTGAAGCTTCACCTTATGATGGACCAAGTGGCACACAAGTAACTTTTCGCCCAGACTCGAATCTATTCCTTAACTATGAATTCAGAGATGAATTTGTAGAGATAATGGTAAAGAACTATGTATTTCTGAATACGGGACTCACCATTATCTACAACGGGAAACGCTACAGTAGCAAGAATGGGTTGGTAGACCTTCTTGCGGAAAATATGTCTAGTGACCCTTTATATGCTCCAATACATTTAAAAGGAGAAGACATTGAGGTAGTCATTACTCATGCCAACCAATATGGCGAAGAATTCTATAGTTTTGTTAATGGGCAGAACACAACTCAAGGAGGTACTCATCTTACAGCTTTCCGTGAGGTTATCGCTCGAGTAATAAAAGATTTCTTCAACAAAAACTTTGAATATGGAGATATTCGAAGCGGTATTGTAGCAGCTATCAGCATAAAAGTAGAAGAGCCTGTTTTTGAATCTCAGACTAAAACTAAGCTTGGTAGTCGTGATATGGGTCCTGATGGACCAACTATACTAAAGTTTGTTGGGGATTATCTAGGAAGAGAACTTGACTTATATTTGCACCAACATTCAGAAGAGGCTTCTATTCTCTTACAAAAGATACAAGATAGCGAACGCGAACGCAAGGCCATGAGTGGCGTTACTAAGCTTGCTCGAGAAAGAGCCAAGAAGGCTAATCTGCATAATAAAAAGCTTCGTGATTGCACCATTCATTATAATGACGCAAAAGCTGTAGAGCCTGAACGGACAAGCATTTTTATTACAGAAGGAAATTCTGCAAGTGGCTCTATTACAACTTGTAGAGACCCCAAATACCAAGCGGTCTTTAGCCTTAGGGGAAAACCTCTAAATTGCTACGGTATGAGTAAAAAAGTAGTGTATGAAAATGAGGAGTTCAATCTACTTCAAGCTGCTCTTAATATTGAAGATGGCTTAGATGGCTTGCGCTATAATCGTATTATCATTGCAACCGATGCTGATGATGATGGGATGCATATTCGTTTGCTCATCATTACTTTTTTCTTACAATTCTTTCCTGAATTAGTTCGTAGAGGACATTTATTTATCCTTGAAACACCACTCTTCCGCGTTTTCCTCCCCAAAGAAGCGAAGCAAGGGGATAGTTTCTCGGACAAAGCAGCCTCTAAAGGCAAAACAAGAGGAAAGAAGAAAAAAGTAGATGGTGAAAATGAAGAGCTTCCTATCACGAATATTTACTGCTACAATGAAGCTCAAAAGCAAGAAGCACTAAAGAAGCTAGGAAAAAAAGCTCTTGTTACCCGATTTAAAGGTCTTGGGGAAATTTCTCCAGAGCAATTCAAAGATTGGATTAGCGAGGAGAATATCAAACTCGACCCTATCAAAATAAAGAAAGAAGATAATCTACAAGGGCTACTTACCTTTTATATGGGCAAGAATACCCCCGAACGCCAGAATTTCATTATTGACAACCTTGTCGTAGATGGGGAGTAGTTATACCATATATCATTCTCTATCTATTATCCTACGGTACATAAATTAAGTTCTGCTCTTTCTCATAACTTCGCGCTAAACAAATTGCGTGGGTTAAGTAAGTCCTAAAGAATAAAGGGCTATTTTAGCTGATATTATGTATCTTTGTAGATATTAAATAATGGTTATCCATACTCATAATGAGCGAAGACATTAAAGATTTAAATAATACAGGAGAGTACTCTGCGAGTAGTATTACCGTCCTAGAAGGACTAGAAGCTGTTCGTAAGCGTCCAGCCATGTACATTGGAGACATCGGCGAAAAGGGATTACACCATCTTGTATATGAAGTAGTTGACAACTCTATAGATGAAGCTTTAGCTGGATATTGTACGGATATAGAAGTCATCATCAATGAAGATAATTCTATTGAAGTACGTGATAACGGTCGAGGTATACCTGTAGACATTCACGAGAAAGAGGGAAAAAGTGCCCTTGAAGTTGTACTTACAGTGCTACATGCTGGGGGTAAGTTTGATAAAGGCTCTTATAAAGTATCTGGAGGACTCCATGGTGTAGGTGTCAGTTGTGTAAATGCCTTATCGACATATTTGAAGGCCGTTGTACATCGTGATGGAAAAATCCACGAAATGGAGTTTAGTTGTGGTATCCCAACTAGCGAACTCAGGATTACGGGAGAAACAGACCGCACGGGTACTACCATCATATTTAAACCAGATACATCTATCTTTATTGTTGGCGAGTATCAGTTCAAAATACTTAGCGATAGGTTGCGCGAATTAGCATATCTAAATGCAGGAATACGCTTAACGCTTACCGATAGACGAGAAGTACTTGAGTCTGGAGAATTTAAAAGTGAAACCTATTATAGCGAAGAAGGGCTCAAGGAGTTTGTTTCTTTCATCAACAAATCAAAAGAAGCTCTTATTGGAGATGTTATTCATATCGTAACAGAGAAACAAGGTATTCCTGTCGAGGTTGCGATGACATACAACTCAAGTTATACTGAGAATGTATACAGCTATGTAAATAACATCAACACGATTGAGGGAGGAACTCACTTAGCAGGATTTCGCCGAGGTCTCACAAGAACTCTCAAGAAATATGCTACAGATACTAAGGCTCTAGAAAAAGCTAAAGTTGAAATTACTGGTGATGACTTCCGAGAAGGTCTTACTGCTGTTATTAGTATTAAAGTTGCCGAACCTCAGTTTGAGGGTCAAACTAAGACTAAGCTAGGAAATAACGAAGTCATCGGTGCAGTGGATATGGCCGTAAGTGATGCCCTAGAACAATATCTAGAGGAGCATCCTAAGGAAGCTAAAACTATTGTAGACAAAGTTATCCTAGCTGCAATGGCTCGCCATGCTGCACGTAAAGCACGCGAACAAGTTCAACGCAAATCACCTCTTGCTGGAGGCGGACTACCGGGAAAACTTGCAGATTGCCAAAGTAAAGACCCTGCAGTTTCAGAATTATTCCTTGTCGAAGGAGACTCTGCTGGAGGTACAGCCAAAC
>RBKG01000175.1 GCA_003640335.1 Porphyromonas sp. | reverse complement strand
ACTCACTAAAGTGTTTACGCGTACTTACTTTTTTGAAATTATTGCATAGACACAAGAAAAGGGCTATCGCGAACTTATTATCGTGATAACCCTTAACTTAAGCTTGAAGGTCCTTGTTATAGAGCCTTTATATCAAACCAATATCGACTATCCTTAGTACTCGTGAGGCGATAAGTATCAACACCGTCTGATGTACTCTTCTCAACCTTATAAGGCGAATAGCGACGGAATAGATTTATCCAAGGCTTAACTGACCTGTCGTAATAATACCAGAAAGTGGACTCATTACCATCAATAGCGAAGAAATTTATCTCCTGAGCATTATCCCCGTGAGCAGCAAAGTCCATCTCATAAGATAAGCTACGCCCTACGGACTTCCCTCTTGTATCGTTTAGGTCGTGCCACAGCATTGTAGCCAAGGAAGTGTCATTACCTTCTAGCGAGGCTTCTACATCCGAAGCAGTATTACTCCCTAAATACATCGTCGTAGACAACTGCTCTCCATACTGCCTAAGCATTTCTTTGTTCACGCTTCTGAGTGAGCCATAGAACTGAAGCGAAGCAGAACCCTCAGCCAACTTAACCACATATTTATTGCGATAAAAGTCTAAAATAGGCGTCGTCAGCTTAAATACGAGTCCATTACTCTCATCAAGCAAACTCGAAGCATCTTCACTCAGCTTTAGAGCACTTATACGCACGCCTCCAATAGAAACAGGCTCATAAAAACGAATTCCGTTGGTGGTATAATGAAACGCTTCCTTGATACTTGTAGCTTTGCCGTCTGCTCCTGTTGCAGGCAAGATAAACTCCATCGTCCTATAAGTACTATAAAGAGCAATCTGCACACCACTAAGCGACCCTATAGTCATAGGCTGAATACCCTTCCCCTGCAAAGCCTGATGTACTTTCTGTATTGAAGCGATTTCTTGGCTAGGCTCTACATTGATTGGTTCTAAACGTATTTGATTATGCGTCTTGCGCCCTTCTAGTAGAATAGTATCCGCTTGATTTCCTCTGATGAGCAATTCGAAATCTCCCCCACGAGCATTACGGAAGTACTCTGTCGCCGTAGAGAAATGGTGCAAGACTTCATTGCGCGTATCAAATGTAAGTGTAGGCATATCAATAGAAACAAGGTCATAAGACGAACTATCTTTATTCATATCAAGCTCGGTTATAGCCTCTACTCTCCCCTTTACAAAGCGTACATAGATATTGTACCCACCATAAGAACGATGTTCATCAGGATAATATGCCATACGCCAATAGCCTTGATGAGCTTCTAGCTTAGTGCGCATCCCATCTAGTACCTCTTGCTCTCTCTGATAAGCAGGTGCAAGTTTGTCAAGCCCCTTATCTGTCGTACACGAATACAGTAAACTCATGCACATTGACATATACAAACCTATTCTTTTAAACATACAATCATCTATTTATTTAGGTGTATTTGAGAGAAATCTTGTCGAGCAAACTCTGGGTAACGACTTTGAACATACTTTCTCAATGAGTCTATATCTAGATGCCACTGATTCTGCATATAAGTACGCATAAAATCTAGCTTCTTCTCTATTATGGCTTTGCCCGATAGAGTACGCCCCTCGGGGACAACATCAGCACTAGCCAAACGAGCATTCCATTCTTCTGGAGTTAGGACAATATAATTACCAAACAGTTCGGCAAAATCTTCATGAGACTCTTGGCTTGCATAGTTCGTAATAAAGCCATAATGCAATGAGTTTTTACCGTCTCGGCTCCATCCGTTGATGGCATTTGCCTGCTTATAATCTAGATTTGATATTTTGTCAAAATCCTTGCTATACTCTACCCTTTGGTGGAAGGTATGCGCAGACTCATGGAAGACTGTACGTAGGTAAGAATCTTTGAGCTTAGCGAGATAACCATTATTGATGCCATCAAGCCATGCTTTTTGGCTCGCAGCCCAAGAAGGGTCAGACTCAATGTACTCTTCCCAGCGAGCATACTCGTCCTTCATCGTAGGGAAGTCGAAGTTATTCATATTCATGAATACAATCTTCACCCCATTGACTGTAGATGCTTTTGTATTAGTATTCGCTGGAGGAGGATTATACCCTAGCGTACCATTAAGCACCAAGGCTTGAGGAGAGAAGCGTCTAACGAAGTCTTTTCCCATAAGCTGCTCGTAGGGCTGAAGGAATAGATACTTCATAACATTGATAAACTGAATACTATTGCTCTCTCTTGCTGGCGATGTTACCCAGTTACGAGAAATCTCGGACTCCTTGTAGCGATAGTAAACTTCAATGTTATAGGGCTTCGTGAACTCCTGCTCAATATAGTGGTCTAGGTCGGACTGGTTCTGCTTCTCTTTGACTACAGACCCATCTCTAAGTTCATTCATCGTATCTCGGCAAGCCGTTAAACCTCCTAAAGCAAGGAGAGCCAGCAAACAAGCCTTATATAGGTTATTATTCATAATCATTAACGTGGGCTATTAGGAGTAAGACCAGCATTTTGAGTATTCTGAGGTATTTGGAAAGTCGTGTGCGGATTATCCTTAGTCAAAGTCTTAACCACTGACACTTTTTCCCTATCTCGTCTATCATGCACATAGCGATGTACCGTGATGCCATAACGGCGTATATCAAACCAACGCAAACCTTCAAAGGCAGTAGCGATGCGGCGGTACTGAAGCACCTGATGAAGAACCATTTCACTTGCTTCTCCCTCAGGGATAGCGAATGACGGATTTAATTTCTTTTTCATCGTTGGCACCTCTTCTGTCGAGTATGACATCGCTTTCCAGAAAGCAACAATCTCATCTTGCGTAAAGACTTTCTTTTTTGTTTTTAGGTAAGCTTGCGTCCATGTATTCAAATCTGCAACAGCTCCAGCTAAGTCTGCATTCAACACTTTAGCCTCAGCTCTAACTAATAGAGTTTCCTCTGCTGTGAATGGGATTGATAGCGTCCTATTGCCATTAGATGGATAAATAGGATACTTAGCTTGATAGACTACATCCTTGTAGTTATATATAGGAGAAATAAAAGGTTCCTGCTGATAATCTTCATACTTAGATTTAGATTCAGCCCAAATATTATCGCCCAAGAACAACTCATTGGCATTGCGGTGAGTCATTGAGAAACGATGATTCTTAACGTACGAGAAGCGGTCTTGAGATGAACTAACCACAGGTAGTATCAATAAGTTGGCAGTCTGATTACTTCTGCTATAGAGCTTGGCATAAGCATCTTCTGTCTTAGCACCTACAACCGTCTCATCTTGGAAGTCCGACCAGCGACGAGGAGTTTTATTTTGTAGCACCTTATCGGCGTGCTCAATAGCCTTAGCCCACTTCTCATAATAGAGATAGAAACGTGCAGCAAAAGCCTCAGCAGCATCCTTATTAAAGTGATATGCCTTCTCCTTATAATAGTTGTCGTTTATTAGGGGAAGAGCCTCTGTAATATCCTTATCAATCAATTCATAAACCTCTTTAACGGTATTACGCTGATAGCTTGGATTAAGCAGAACCTCTGGCTCTAAAACATAAGGAACACCCAAATCAGTTGCACTCGTCTCAGCATTGTAATGACGAGCAAAGAGATTAACCAAGATAAAGTGCGCATAAGCTCTAATCATTAAAGCTTCCCCCTTATGAGGGTTAAGCGCAGCACCTCCACCAAGGTCATTGATAGCAGCTAAAGCTGTATTGGCACTCTGAACGGCAGCATAGTACTTATTCCACATGCTTCGTAAGCCGTCACTAGCCCCATACTCTTGCCCATCAAGCCAATAGACGATATCTTGCTCAAAATTGGAAAAGTTCGGATTGTCCGTTCCGTAATCATCGATATTATCTGACGATAACTCTCCTAAAGTTGCAAAAGATGCTTCAGGATAAGCTTGAGTAAGATGCATCTGTATCTTCTCGGGTGTATCTAAATAAACGCGTTCATCTGGAAGTTCGTCTAGAAGGTTACTGCATGAACACAACCCTGCTAGGAGCAAGCCTCCTAAGAGTAAAGCCGTTGTTTTTACCATTCTTTTCATCATTTGCATACCTTAAAAACCGACTCTTAGTGTTAGAATTACCCTTTTAGGGGCTGTTACATTGCTTCCGTACATATACTCTGGGTCATCACCACGCAAGCGAGCATCGCTATATATCAAAAATAAGTTTTGTGCCTGCAAACGCATTGATAGGTTCTTCAGAGGAGTATGACGCAGTATCTTCTTATCAAAACTATACTCTAGAGATAGCTCTTTAAGACGAACAAAATCGGTCTTTACGATACGTGCCGTAGAGTTATCATAGGCATAGTAGCCATTAACTAGGTTATCCGAACCGTATTGGTCAAAGGCGTAACTAGTAGGAACACGTGGAATATCTGTATACTGCTCATCACCCGAACGCTTCCAACGCTGGTCAAGTTCATGAGGAAGAGCATTTCTATCATTCAGAAGACCCGATATAGCTCTCAAACGAGTGACTGCTCCAAATTGATAACTGATATGCGCACCTAAACTCCAACGCTTATAACGGAAAGTATTGCTTAAGACACCTAGATCTGTTGGCACGAGTGTACCGCTATAACTTAAGAACCCGATATTACTGCTTGATAGATTTATCCCCCCAAGCGTCTTACTGCCATCAGCATTGTAGAAGTTAGGAATACCGTCCTTCGTTAGCCCTGCAAAGGGAATAGAGAATACAGATGAAAGCGGATAACCTTCAAACGAGAATCCCGAACCGCTAATCATGGTTTTCACGGTTGGGTTGCTCAGCAACTTAGATATCTTGTTTGTCTTGTGGATATAAGAGAAGGCTGTACGCCAAGAGAAAACTCCCGTATTGATATTCACAGATGAGAGTGTCAGCTCTACTCCAGAAGAACGAAGTTCTGCCACATTACCACGCTTAGTCGCAACTCCTCCGACCGCTTGAGTGTATACAGGACCCACTAGGTCATAACTTCTACGATTGTAAATATCTAAGCCCACAGATATACGCTCTTTAAATGCTCCAAGCGCAAGATTTACCCCCATAGTACGGGTCTTCTCGTAAGTCAATTCATGGTTGGCTAAGTTCCTATAGCCAAGCCCAATCTCACGTGAATCTGGTCGCCAAGGCACCTCTGGATAAATCTCCTCTAGAGAGTTTGTCTCTGAAGGATTATTAGCACTCACACCATAATAAGTTTTTACCTGCATTGAAGAGAGCGGTCTTAATGACTGAAAGAAAGCTTCCTTACCAGCATTCCAACTCAATTCCAAATTCCATGTCGGCAACCATCTCACATAACGACTAGGACCGAAACGGTTACTTGCATCAAAGCGCAAGAGAGCTGACACGTCGTAGCGTCCTGCATACGAATAATTGGTTTGAAGGAGATAAGCAAGATTATTATCTACGCGATTACGTATGGTGTAGTAGTTTTTGCCCTGCTCATACAAGCGAGTAATAGCATCAGGTAAATAATAAGTATGGTAGCCTAGTCCAAACAACACCCCATAATTGGTATTTGTATTACTTTGAGCATTACCCAAATTGAGCTCTGCTTCTGCTGCAGTTGATATTCTATGCTTACCGAAGGTGCGGTTATAGTCTATGTGGAACTTGAGCGTATTCAGATAATTCTGGGTAACACGGCTCTCCCTTATTCCTCCCTCAGGAAGTACAGAGTATGGCAAAGCAAATGGGTCATTAGGGTCTGTACGAAGGTTTTTATTCTGCGAACGAATATAACTCGTCTGCATAGCCCTCATACTGCGCGCCAATACTGAGTTCTCGGTATCATCTGAGAATGTAACGGTATTCGTGTATTTAAGGTCAGCCAAGAAGGTTGCACGCAAATACTTACTTATAGACCATTCAGCCGTTCCCTGCAAAGTAAGATAACCCTGTGTACGTGTTTTCTTACTTTCGTTTAGTTCGGTAAAGATGTTATACGGCACATAGTCTCTAGTGTAAAGTTCATTAGGGTCTAGTGCTCTACTCGTCGAGTTGATATACTTAACGGCTGACTCTTGTGGCTCTACCGAATTGGTATATTCTCCTATTATATTAAGCCCCAGCTTGAGTGTGGGGAGCAATTTATAATCCGAACTAATACTCCCAGAATAACTATTTGAGTGACTGCCAATTGTACTACCGGGGTCAATACGAGCAGTTAAAGAAGCAAAAAGATTTGTTTTCTCCGTACCTCCACTGAAGCTAAGCGTATGATTTTGGATAATTGCATTTCGATACAACTCGTTAAACCAGTTTGTATTTCTGCGCTCTGCCTGTCGCCAATAACTAAGACGAGACTGCTCGTCATTGGTTAGCTTGGGTTTGCCTGCTGCATCTTGCTCATTAAAGAGTTCGTACATACGCCCCAACAAACCTCTATTACGGTCTGTCTCAAGCGTATGTATAGGGAACTGACCACCATCCATCAAATCTTGAATAATCGACACATGTTCTTGAGAAGTCATGATATTAACCTCTCTATATGAAGGGATAGGACGGTAAGTAAATTCTCCTCTATAACTCAATGATGAAATGCCTGCTGTACCGGAACGTGTCGTTATCTCAACGACACCTGCTATACCTCGAGGGCCATAAGTTGATGTCTCAGATGCAGCTGTTAGTAGGCGTACCGAAGCGATATTTTCAGAGCTTAAGCCCGGTACTAAGCCAGCAACCACCTGCTTAGGGTCAGCTCCAGCAAAAGCCTCTAGACTGCCATAACTAGAACCTAGCACAATGCCATTCAAGACCCAAAGAGGACGCGTCTGACCTGATATAGATGTTGCACCCCTACTAGAAGTAGATAAGATAACATCATCTTTTGCGCCCGCATTCGAAGCCAAACTATCTTTTTGCTCTTCGGGTAAGTCTAGAGCGACATCTAACTGGGGCGAGTCTACTACAAAAGTCTTGATGACCTTTCCTTTATATATAAATTGGAGAGTCTGACCTTTACTCGCCTCTATTACATAAAGACCTTGGTCCGTCACGGACATCCTCTTCTTAGTTTCTTTCACCTGGACTTGCACCCTACTCTGAGATGCTACTTGTGCATTACTTGTCACACGACCCGCCACAATAACTTGTTGAGCCATAGCCATAGTTCCGCTAAGCGATAGTCCCATGCTCAATACTAGTGTTTTTGTATTCATTCAAGCCGGATTATCTTATCTAATAGCAAAGATAACTATTTTACAAGTTATTTTACTCAAACAAGGCACTTTGCATCAGTCTATGTGCATTTATATGGCATAAAAACGACAGTTCAACTCTTGACTGAGAA
>RBKG01000316.1 GCA_003640335.1 Porphyromonas sp. | reverse complement strand
CATCGATAGAAACCACTTACCCGAAGGCTGGCGCATGGGCACGCTGGGAGAGGTGGCAGCTTTCTGCTATGGTAAAATGCCACAGGTAGATAAACAAGGAATAGTTCCTGTATTTAGTGGCTATGGTATTGTTGGCTATACGCATCAAGAAATGTTCAAGTACCAGCATATCATTGTTATTGCTCGAGGAGACTCTGGCTCTGGTAAAGTAGTTCTATCTCCTGAGTCGTTCTTTTTGACAAATCTCTCAATCGCTGTATTATTAGGACGGAATGCAGGGATGCGGTACTACCTCTATCATCATTTGAGAGAGCTTGATACTCTATCTCTTCGCTCAGGCTCTGCACAAGCTCAGATAACGATAAGTAGCTTAGAGGGTTTTGGTGTAGTTATACCTCCTCTTGCTCTTTGTTTGAAGTATGAAGAGCTTGTCAAGACGCTCAATAAATCAATGGATAATAACCAACATCAGCTCGCCTGCTTAGAAAAACTCAAGGCGGTGCTGCTGACACAAATCAAGTAAAGAAGGGCAATGGAAAGAATGTATGCATTTATTGATGAGTCTGGAGCTTTTGGCTTTGACTTTGATAAACCAGGATGTAGCCAATACTTCATCATCTGTGCTGTTATAGTTAAAGAGTCTGAGCTCCCGATTTTGGAGGCTAGGGTGGAGGAGGTAAGGGCTAAGTACTTCCAAACAGGAGAGATGAAATCAAGTAAGGTGGGTAAAAATAATCAACGTCGAAAAAGAATACTTGATGACCTTAAAGACCTACCTTACAAGTTCTATGCCTTTGTTTGTGACAAGAAAAAGATTGGCGAAAACTCAGGCTTGCATTACAAAAAGTCGTTCTATAAGTTCTTGAACAACCTCGTGTATGAGGAGCTTAGTATTGTTTTTCAACGATTAACCATAGTTGCAGATGGAGTAGGAGGTAATGATTATCAGCAGTCTTTTAGTCAATATATGACCAAAAAGGTTCGAGCTACCGATCTCTTCGGAAAAGGTTATCGTAATATAGAAGATAGCAAGGAACAAGTTCTTATCCAACTTGCAGATTTTATATCGGGTTCTTTGTCTTTTAATTACGAACCGAGTAAGATTACTCAGGCAGAAGGCTACAACTACAAGTCAATACTTAAAGCAAAGACTTTATTACTTAGGAACTATCCTAGAGATTTCAGCTCATATACACCGCCAGAGAGAACCTTAACAAGCGATTACGATCGCACCATAGCAGAGATAAGCTATAGGCAAGCAATAACATTCAGAGAAAAGAACAGTGGAACGACTGATGAGTTTGTGCAAAGACAAATAGTCGTGCTCGATTATCTTCTCTTTCGATTTATGAATCTTTCTCCAAGACATTATATACCCACTGAAGAGTTGAAAAAACAGTTGCAATTTAGGGGGTTTGAAAAAATATCTACCCAAGTCTTCCGAACAAAGATAATAGCTAGACTAAGAGATGAAAGAGTTATTATCTCTAGCAGTAAAGAGGGTTACAAATTGCCTTCAACTCATCAAGAGTTGCGTGATTTTATATCTTTGGGCAAGAGTATTGTCACACCTTTACTTTCCAGATTGCGAACGTGCCATGATGTGGTAAAGTTAGGGACAGATGGAGATTTTGACTTATTTGATGAGTTTCGGTTTGTCGAAGATGTAAACAAAGCAATAGGAAATGAGTTATAATCCTTTTATCGAAGCCAGCTTAGAGACAGCCATTGCAGAGCTCTTCACCCAACAAGGCTATAC
>RBKG01000012.1 GCA_003640335.1 Porphyromonas sp. | reverse complement strand
AATGGTCTCACTTACTTTTCGTTCGACTTAGACGTCTATAACCAGTAATCAAGACTAACACAGTACTCAAACCCAATAAGAAGATAAAGAGCATCACGCCAATTCCACCTATGAGCGTACTATATATGCGTCCCGTATGCACTTCCAGAGCCCACTGCCATAAGGAAAAAGGTTGTTTATTTATCTCTGAGGGCAAAGGACAGAAACTTGTTTTACGCCAGCCTCCAGCCTGCTTTTTATCGTACGAGATAGCACCATCACGATAGCTAAATAGCTTATCATCATGCTTATCTTGACCTACACGACCACCAGAAATTGCGATTGCACCAAAAGGAGCACCTAGGCTTCCCGTCTTAACTTCACCTGTAAAGTAATCCCTCACTTCCGCTCCTCGTACAGAGAATAAGCCTGAGAACGAACCCACAAGCCACTCTCCATCTTGCCGTTGTCCCATGACATTGATTCCCATAGGGCTTACAGGAGGTTGTGCCTTCCATCGCTTAGGAGTATCAGACCATGTAGATAAGGTGTAAAAGCCAACAGAGGTATGCATCAGCCAGCACTTATTCTTTTCATCATAGCGCAAGATTCTAAGCCTGTCATGCCAAGGGTTCTCGCTATACAGATGACTAATGCGCCACGGCACCAAACGATGATAAACCAAACCTAACATGAGAGGAGGGCGAAGCATCCAACCCGTTACCGAGATAAAAAGTAGCAAGAAGAAGAAACGCTTACCCCAAGCGTTATGTAAGCTAATATGCTTGCTCAAGACCTTACTCCAAGACTTACGCTTATCTGCGTTAAGAGGAAAAGACTTTGATCTAAGTCTGTAATTAGTGCAGCTGTATATAATACCTGTAAATGATAATAAGATTACAATTAGACCAATACAATCTACAACAATTCGCCCTGCTAATCCAAAGTACTCTCCACTATGCAACATCCATACTAGCTGAAAGAGAAGCATGCCCTCTACATGATTTTGAGCACGAGGGAGCTCATACTTATGCCAGTCTTTAGAATCTAGTAAACGAGTATAGATATGTGAACGACTCAGCAAGACTAAACTATCTCCCCGCACTTGGAAATCACTCAGACGTTCACGCAAGCCTAAAGGCAAAGCTATTTGTTCCCAACCTTGCCGATTACTTTTCTCACGATAAAGAGCAAATTGACTCATTGCCCACACTCGCCCCAAGCTATCGGAAGCCATGGATACAATGCGCCTATACTCATTACCTGTATCTAGCCCTTGATTATAATCGGAAGGGGCTTTTCGGTAGGTACTATCGTCCGTACGCCAAATACCAGAAATACCATACAGATAATGCCGCTCCCCCTCGGTATGTATACCTCGGAGTGCAGCATTATTCCAGTTTTCTACCTCATAAGACTTAGGTAACAGCCATCGAGGAATATTTACTTGGAGTAAGAGGTCTCTATGGTTCAAGAGAATGCCAGAGAGAGCCGACATAAAGAGCAAAAAACAGAGAGGTATACCCAACCACTTATGCACTCTCTTCCCTATCTTTCCCATTTAGTGCGCACAACCTTTACAACCAGAGCAACCGCAACTACCGCCATCATCATCGGGAAAAATTAGCTTGTACAGCTTATAACCCACATAACCAAATACAAGCAATCCAATGATTACGATACCTATATATTGCCAATTCATACCACTATTCTTTATAATAAGTGCATTCCTACTTGATATACAATAAAGGCTACCAACCAAGCTAGGCTACACGAGTATATAATACTAAAGACAGACCATTTCCAAGAACCAGACTCTCGTCCAATAGCTATGATCGTAGCTGTACAAGGGAAATAGATTAAGACAAAAAGCATGAAAGCAATACCCACCAAAGGCGTAAAACTAGGAGAGCCATCGGGGCGCACATCTGCTTTGATGCGGTCAACTAATCGTGCTTTAGCTTCATCTCCATCACTACTATCTCCTGTATAGATAACGCCTAGAGTACTTACCACAACTTCCTTAGCACCCAAGCCTGAGAGCAGGCTCACACCCATCTTCCAGTCAAAGCCCAAAGGACTAATAATGGGAGACAAACCGTGTCCCATACGTCCAATCCAGCTATTACTTTGGTGATATTGAGCAAACTCATGCTCTAATTGTGCGACAGAGTCAGCTTTAACTTCTGAAGACAAGTCATTGCGTTGCTCTACAAGCGCAACTGCAGCATCCTTACGTGCTTCAGCTTCACCTTGTCTAGGGAAATAACTCAAAAACCATATTACGATAGAAGCAAGGAGAATAGTTGTTCCCATTTTATGAAGATACTGCTCTGCTCTGCTCCACATGTGTCTCATAATAGCCTTAGAAGTAGGCATACGATAAGGAGGAAGCTCCATCACAAAAGGAATATCCTCTCCCTTAAAATGAGTAGCTCTCAGTACTCGAGCTGAAATAATTGCAATCCCGACACCTACAATATAGAGCATGAACAGTACCAAACCAGCTTGCCCAGCAAAGAGAGCTCCAGCTAAAAGCAAATAAACAGGTAGACGTGCAGAGCAAGACATGAAGGGTAATACGAGCATGGTTATAATGCGACTCTTGCGGCTCTCAATAGTACGCGTAGCCATAACTGCAGGTACATTACACCCAAAGCCCATAATCAAAGGGATAAAACTCTTCCCATGCAAGCCCATTCTATGCATGATTTTATCCATGATGAAGGCTGCACGAGCCATATACCCCGTATCCTCAAAAATTGATATGAAGAAGTATAGTATCAAGATATTAGGCAAGAATACAATTACTCCCCCTACCCCTGAGATAATACCGTCAACTATCAAATCTTTAATGGGGCCTTCACTCATGTTTTCCCCAATGAAAGCTCCTAACCAATTAACACCAGCCTCAATCCAATCCATAGGATAAGCCCCTAGAACGAATGTTGCTTCAAACATTAAGAACATTAAGAACAAGAACAGAGGAAAACCTAGATAACGATGCGTTACCCAGTAATCAATCTTATCCGTCAAACTCTTTTGATGCTTGCGCTTAGGCTTGTATGTTTCTCGGAGTGCCCCTGCGATATAGCCATAGCGAGCATCCGTCATCAACTCTTCCGTATCGACATTATCTAGCTCCTCTTCAAGCTGCTTCAGCTCATAATCTCGAGCTGAGATAATGAAAGCACCTTTGGCATAACTATTCATGAGCTTCATCTCAATATCCTTATCACGCTCCATCAGCTTAATAGCTATATGCCGTGCATCCTGAAGAGATGAGATTTTCAGATGCTCTATAATCTTATCTGTCAGAGTCTGAATAGCTCCATCAATGCTATTACCATAATAAATCGTTAGAGGACGTATCTTGCCACTTTCGAGATTTAATAACTCGTCGCTTCCAGCTTCAATACCTTCCCAAACTTCTATGATTTCGCTAAATAAAGCCTGCAAGCCTAAACCCGTACGGCATACAGTCGGCACCATAGGAATGCCCATCAAGCGAGATAAACGAGGATAATCAAGATATTCCTTGCGTGCTGTAAACTCATCAAACATATTAAGAGCCACCACTACGGGAAGTCCTAGCTCTTTAACCTGAACCGTAAGGTATAAGTTACGCTCCAGATTGGTCGTATCGATGACATTCAGAACTATATCTGGGCGGTCATCACCAGTTAAGTAATTACGAATATATACTTCCTCTGGGCTGTATGGAGAAAGTGAATAAGCTCCTGGAAGGTCCACAAGCTCAATACGATAATCTCCGAAATGAATATAACCAGTCTTACGCTCTACTGTAACACCGCTATAATTACCCACATGCTCATGGGCTCCACTCGCTTGATTAAAGAGAGATGTTTTACCACAATTGGGGTTCCCAACAAGAGCAATACGCAAGCGTTTACTTCCCTTACGTCCAAGAAACTCCGCTCCTAATGGTTGTAATCCATTGAGCGTATCCTTCGCTGAATGGTCTTCAACCTCATCTTCACCCTGTAAACGCTCCTCATCCGTCAATCTGCGCACATCTATTAGCTCGGCATCCGCCCTTCTAAGAGATACATCATAACCAAGGATGCGATAGTGAATTGGGTCTTGCATTGGAGCTCCATGCACAGCTGTAACTTCTTTGCCGTGTACAAAGCCCATCTCTAGTATTCGTTTACGAAACTGTCCCGTTCCGTTAACATGTAGAATAATAGCTTTTTCGCCTATTTGTAGTTCTGAGAGATTCATATATAGTTTTAGTGATCAAAAAACTCGATTACCCCCGTAGACAAGCCGTAGAATGCACCTCGTATCATCAGCTTACCATCGGCTTCTAACTGACGAAGAATAGGACTAGAACGCCTAATCTGCTGTAAGCTATGGCGCACATTCCATACTGCCACGTTATGGGTATAATCATAGTTGTCTGGGGTATGCTCGGTATTATCATGTTCGCAATCACATACTGCAGGCCTGATTTTATCGAGCAAACCAGTCAAAAGTCCTAGTTCGACACCTTGTATAGCTCCTTTTATGGCTCCACAATTTTCATGTCCTAAGACTAATATCAATTTAGCCCCTGTAACGACACAAGCATACTCCATGCTCGCAATCATATCATCAGTTGCGTAGTTGCCAGCCACTCGCCCCACGAAGATATCACCTACACCTTGGTCGAATATATCCTCAACAAGCACACGGCTATCAATACAACTTAAGATAAAAGCCTTGGGATATTGAGGGGGAGGATAACTATTGTGCATCGTCCTCGAATGGTCCCGCACAGTATGCTCACCACGAGTGAAGCGTTCGTTGCCGGCAATCAAATCATCTAAGACCATTTGAGGAGTGTACTTATCTTGCTCCTCCTTGGTCTTCAAATAAGGGGAAGAATGCTTTAGAGTTTCGTCGCGCAAGAAGGCTCGAACAAATTCTCTAAACTTCCCCAAGAACTTTTTCTTCATCTTACGTCTCGACAATATTCAAACTTAAAGACTATCCGTATAAAGAGCTAAGTCCGTCCTATGGCGAACAAAATAAGCCGATGGATAAGCTAGAGCCTCTGGAGCCTCATCAATAATCTGCTGGAGTATGGTAGCCTTAGCCTTGCCGACAGCATGAAAGGCGAGCTTCTTTGCGGCAAGAATTGTCTGCCCCGTAAGACAAATACGGTTTTGCCCACTTGGGTGCTGTGCCACTACATAAGGCGTTCTTTCTTCTAACCAGTGCATTTGATGAGGGAAAATTGATGAAGTGTGACCATCATCTCCAATCCCTAGAATAATCAAATCAAACTGTGGAAGACCATTCACAGCCTTAGGAAGATTTTGCTCCACAAGCGCAGTATAACGCTCAGCTTCTTCTTTAGGGTCGTCTTCTCCCTGAATACGGAAAATCTGTTCCTTCGGTAAGGGAAGAGTTTCTAAGCGGAGGGCTTTCGCTGTCATTCCATAATTGCTTTGCTCATCTGTAGGAGGCACACAGCGCTCGTCTACCCAGTATAAGAAAAGATTGCTCCACTCTATCTGATTACGGTAAGTATCTCCTGCCATTAGCTCGAATAGCTGGCGAGGTGTACTCCCTCCAGATACTGCAAGAGTGAACTTACCTGCCTTAGTCTGTGGAATAATCAATTCGTTAATGATTCCTTCTGCTGTAGCTACAGCGTCTTTAAATGAGTGTATATTCATCTTATCTGATTCTTTACTACGTTACATCTATGATGTAAACCACATTTTCTTTATAAAGGTTGGTTAGTTTCAGTTATCGAGCCTCCAATTTAGCAAAATTCTCCCAAACAAAACTAGCCAGGAATACTAAAAACACAAATTGCCCATCTACAGACTTGACTAAGTCCATAGATGGGCAATTATCCCAACTTAATTGATATTAACTATTTACGATAGTTAGGAAGGCTTCGTTATTCGGACTTTGCTCCATGTAACGTTTAACCATTTCCATAGATTCGATAGGATTCATTTCCGATAGGATTTTTCGTATACCCCACATCTTGCTTACCGTACTTGTAGACTGCAAGAGGTCATCGCGTCTCGTGCTACTTGCGACGAGGTCAACAGCTGGGAATATGCGCTTATTGGCAAGTCTTCTGTCTAATTGCAATTCCATATTACCAGTACCCTTAAACTCTTCGAAGATAACATCGTCCATCTTAGAGCCAGTATCTTGTAGGGCTGTCGCTATAATCGTAAGGCTACCGCCATCTTTGATATTACGTGCAGCACCGAAGAAACGCTTAGGCTTCTGAAGAGCATTAGCATCCACACCACCAGAAAGCACCTTACCACTCGTAGGCTGTACCGTATTATATGCACGAGCAAGACGTGTGATTGAATCTAAGAGAATAACCACATCTAGCCCACTCTCAACCATACGCTTAGCCTTGTTGAGTACAATCTCTGCGATACGTACATGTCTTTCTGCTGGCTCATCAAATGTAGAGGCTACGACCTCAGCATTTACACTATTAGCCATGTCTGTAACTTCTTCAGGACGCTCATCGATAAGGAGAATAATCATATAAACCTCAGGATGATTATTGGCTATAGCATTAGCAATATCCTTAAGGAGCATAGTCTTACCCGTCTTAGGCTGAGCGACAATAAGACCACGCTGTCCCTTACCTATCGGAGAGAATAAATCTACAACCCTAAGACCAATCTTATCATTGATGTTAGACTCCTTAGACTCAAGCTTGAAACGTTCATCTGGGAATATCGGAGTGAGATGGTCAAAAGGTATGCGGTCACGCATCTCTTCAACCGAACGACCATTTACAGAAACGACCTTAGAAACAGGGAAATACTTTTCATTCTCCTTAGGTGGACGGATAGAAGCCTCTACATAATCACCTGGGCGCAGACTATTCTGTCTAATCTGCTGTGGAGATAAATAAATATCATCGGGAGAAGGCAAATAGTTATAATCACCCGAACGGAGAAAACCATAACCATCACTCATAATCTCCAAAATACCTTGGGCAACCAAAATACCTTCTGGGAAGAGGTCTACGGGGTTTTGCAAACGATTAGAGCGATTAGTGTTGGTGCTTACGCTAGGAGTTTCCTCTTCTTGTGGTAGTTCTTCTGCCTGATGAGGCTCGTTGTATTCATCTTGCTCCGGCTGCTGCTCTGCCACGATAGAATCCTCATCACTCTTAGGCTGAATTGGAAGCACCTCGCTTAGGACAGACTTACTTGACTTGTGAGTAAAAATCATTTTGCGAGCAGGTGTTTCTTCTGTAACCGCATCTGATGTAGCCTCTTCTGAATGATTATCCTCAAGCAATTCTGTTAGTTTGGGTGCAGTCTTAGCCTTCTTACTTGTAAAGACCATTTGAGTGATTGGCGTCGCAGCCACTTCCGCTTTGCTCTCTTC
>RBKG01000289.1 GCA_003640335.1 Porphyromonas sp. | reverse complement strand
TCAGCTGTAGTCTGTACAAACTACACGTGTAGTTTCTTCAAACTTCAGCCGTAGTCTGTACAGACTTCGCCGTGGTTTTGAGAATAGGAAACGCAGGTGTACTTTTCTCTTTGTTTATGAAGCTATTTTAATGTTCGTTGATGGTGAGATTGCCTATAAATAGGTACTTACGCCAGCGTATAGGTTTCAAAAAAATAGTACCTTTGCCGTAGAATTAGTTAGACGTAACTAAAGTAAGGTTAAAAATCAAATGGAAAAGATTATCCGTAAGGCACTTATATCAGTGTACCACAAGGATGGATTAGCTGATATATTATCAGAGCTTCATCAAGCTGGAGTTGCTTTTGTATCAACTGGAGGAACAAGAAAATTCGTAGAAAGCCTTGGCTATCCCTGCGAAGCAGTTGAAGATTTAACCCAATACCCATCTATGCTGGGGGGGCGTGTTAAGACGCTACATCCTGCTATTTTGGGTGGTATTTTAGCTAGACGTTCTAACGAGCAAGATAAGGTTGAGGTTGCTCAATATAATATTCCTTTGATTGACCTCGTTATCGTTGATTTATATCCTTTTGAAGAAACTGTTGCTTCGGGAGCTGATGAGGCTGATATTATAGAGAAGATTGATATAGGAGGTATCTCTCTTATCCGAGCTGCGGCTAAGAACTTTGAAGATACGCTTATTGTCGCATCAAAGGCTCAATATGCCCCCCTCTACGATATACTCAAATCTCAGGGCGCGAAGACAACCTTGGCGCAACGTAAAGAGTTTGCTCGATGCGCTTTCGCTGTAAGCTCTCATTACGACTCTGCTATCTTTAATTATATGGATGGAGGAGAAAATAGTGAGCTTAGAGTAACATCTGCTCATAGAACGGAACTGCGTTATGGCGAAAATCCTCATCAGAAGGCTTGTTTCTGGGGTAATCTAGAAGAATACTTTGAGCAATTGCACGGTAAAGAATTGTCGTATAATAATCTTCAGGATGTAGAAGCCGCAGTACAGCTAATACAGGATTTTGAAGAGCCTAGTTTTGCAATCCTTAAGCATAATAATGCGTGTGGATTTGCATCAGCTAACGATATTCTGACTGCTTACGAATTGGCTTTGGCTTGCGACCCTGTATCGGCTTTTGGTGGTGTGCTTATTGCTAATAGACATATAGATAAGGCTACAGCTGAAAGTATCAATAAGCTTTTCTGCGAGGTGCTAATTGCTCCTAGCTACGATGCCGAAGCTTTGGATATTCTCAAAAGCAAAAAGAACCGTATCATACTTATTCAGAAGAAGCGTATAGAGACTTCTATATCAATTCGTTCTGCCTTGGGAGGATATCTCCAGCAAGAAATAGATCATGTCGTAGATACGAAAGAGCAATGTAAAGTCGTTACTAATACGTCCCCAAGTAGTGATGAGGTGAGCGAACTTCTTTTTGCCAACAAGATTGTCAAGCATAGCAAGAGTAATGCTATCGTTATTACGAAGGGTAAGCGACTGCTTGCAAGCGGAGTCGGTCAAACGTCACGAGTAGATGCTCTTAAGCAGGCTATAGCGAAGGCTCAAAGTTTTGGTTTTGACCTCAATGGAGCTGTTATGGCGAGTGATGCTTTCTTCCCCTTCTCAGACTGTGTGGAGCTAGCTGCTCAGGCTGGGATTACAGCGATAATACAGCCCGGTGGAAGTATTCGCGATGAAGAAAGCATTCAGAAGGCCAATGAACTAGGGGTGGGTATGCTATTTAGTGGTATCCGTCATTTTAAACATTAAACTACAGAAAGTA
>RBKG01000024.1 GCA_003640335.1 Porphyromonas sp. | reverse complement strand
GATTGTGGACACACAGTATAAAGAAGATTTAGACAAGGCTATACAATGCCTGCGTTCAGGAGGAATTATCCTCTACCCTACAGATACCGTATGGGGTATTGGTTGTGATGCAACAAATAGTGAAGCTGTCGCGAAGATATTTGCACTTAAGGAACGAGCAGATGCCAAGAGCATGCTAGTACTTGTTGATAGCATACCTGCGCTAGAGCGTGTTATCCCCGAAGTTCCCGATGTTGCTTACGATATGATTGATTTAGCTATTCGCCCTATAACTATTATATACGACGATGCTAAGGGGGTAGCACCTGCACTAATTGCCGAAGATGGCAGTCTAGGCGTGCGTGTAACTAAAGAAAGATTTTCTCAAGATATTTGTCGCATCTTGCGTCGCCCAATAGTTTCTACTAGTGCCAATATCAGCGGAGAGCCTACACCCGCAGTATTCTCGGCTATAAGCCAAGCTATCGTTAATGGCGTTGATTATGTCGTTAATTACCGACAATTAGACAATTCAAAAGCTCAGCCCTCTCAGATAATCAAACTCGGTCGAGGAGGAGAAGTAAAGGTTATTCGTCCCTAAATGCGTGTACTCAAATCACAAGTTCGCTCCGCTCTAGACCATTTAATATACTGGAGGGAACAACATATTAGCGAACGATACTTTATTCTCCTTTTGGCTCTCAGCATAGGTGTAACTATGAGTATTTTGGCGAATGCGCTTAAATACTTTATACATCATGTTGAGCATTTTCTCATGCAGAGTATTGAGCTACACAGCTATCTATATCTAGTATTACCTGCAGTAGGGATTTTATTAACGGGAGCTTTCGTACGCCTAATACTCAAAGATGATATTAGCCACGGGGTAACCAAGGTTCTTAGTTCGATTTCTCAGCGTAAGAGTCGTATTAAGTCTCATAATACATGGAGTTCTCTTCTTGCCTCGGGCATTACGATTAGTTTCGGGGGCTCTGTGGGAGCGGAATCGCCTATTGTGATGACGGGGGCAGCTATTGGCTCTAACTTCGGACGCTTATTTCGCTTAGAGCAACGCAACCTCATGTTACTTGTTGGCTGTGGTGTAGCTGGAGCCTTAGGCGGCATTTTCAAAGCGCCTATCACAGGGCTCGTTTTTGTCATCGAAGTACTCTTGCTTGACCTTACGATGGCAAGCGTATTACCACTCTTGATTTCAAGCGTTTCGGCAGCAGCACTTAGTTATCTTATCTCTGGAGAAGCCAATCATTTTAGTTTCACCTTCACAGAACCCTATTATGTAGAACGACTCCCTATGATGGTACTACTTGGCATTATCTGTGGTTTGGTCGCTTTATACTTCTCTCAGACAATGTTTTTCCTAGAGAAGCGGTTTAAGAAGATTGAGCCTTACCTTAGTCGCTATGTAGTTTCCGTTCTTATATTAGGTCTGCTCATCTTCCTTCTTCCTCCACTCTACGGAGAAGGTTACGACATCGTAAATAAACTACTAACAGGACAATACGGCGCATTACTAGATAATAGTCTGTTTGAAGATTTTGCTACAAGCTTTTGGGTTGTCGTTGGCTTCATGATACTTGTTCTTGTCCTTAAGGTATTTGCTTCGGTAGCCACTAATTCGGGTGGTGGCTGTGGTGGTCTCTTTGCGCCAACTCTTTTTGTCGGGGCTATTACCGGATTTATTTACTCCTATATAGTCAATTACCTACCTTTCATTAAGATGTATCTGCCCAATAAGAATTACACGCTATTGGGTATGGCGGGGTTGATGTCTGCCGTCATGCATGCACCACTTACGGGGGTTTTCTTGGTTGCCGAACTCAGTGGAGGTTACGACCTCTTCCTTCCTTTGATGCTTGTTTCTATGACAGCTTTCGGAACAATACGTATCTTCATGCCTCACAGCATCTATTCGCTTCGTCTAGCCGAGCAAGGGAAACTACTTACCCACCAAAAAGATGCTGCCGTGCTTACCCTGATGAATGTAGAGCATGTACTCGAAACTGACTTTGAGGTTGTTAATCCCGAAATGACTCTTGGTGACCTTGTACGCGTGGTCTCGGTAAGCCACCGTAATTCGTTCCCAGTAGTCAATGAGTCCCAAAAGCTCGTGGGCATCGTAGAGCTTGATAATATCCGCAATATCATGTTCCGTCCAGAGTTATACGATAGACCTTCGCATATCGTCAAGCGTATTATGGTAGCTCCACATACACTAGTTCGTCCATCCATGAGCATGACACGTATCATGCAGATTTTTGACGAGAGCAAAGAATGGAAACTTCCCGTAGTTAGTGATACTGGCGTTTATCTAGGCTTCATCTCTAAGAGTAAAATCTTCAACAATTACCGGTCAGTATTAAACGAAACATTTATTGGGGATTAACTTCAATGGATATTAAAGTATCAATAATCACGGTTTGCTACCAAGCTGAGCAAACCATAGAGCGAACGCTTCGTAGCGTTAGCCGTCAAACCTATCCACATATAGAGTACATTATCATTGACGGAGCAAGCCGAGATAACACCTTGAATTTGGTTCACGAAATAAGCCCCCAAGCTATTTGCATCAGCGAACCCGATAAAGGTATCTATGATGCTATGAACAAGGGATTAAGACAAGCGACAGGTGAGTATGTTTGGTTCTTAAATGCAGGCGATGCTCTCCCCAAAGAAGATACAGTGGAGACTATGCTTGCAGAGGCATTATCAAAAGGCAATGAATTACCCGATATTATCTATGGGGATTGCATGCTTATCAATGAGCATGATGAAGTCCTAGGACCACGCCGTCTGCGTCCTCCTCATCAGCTCAATTGGCGGTCATTCCGCAAGGGTATGTTGGTTTGTCATCAGAGTTTTATCGCAAAGAAGACACTATGCCCTGAGTACGACTTACAATATCGCTTCTCAGCAGATATAGATTGGTGCATCAGAGTCATGAAAAGAGCTCATTCATATTGCAGAATAGATGCTCCCCTATCTCTATATCTTCACGAAGGGACAACCACGAATAACCATAGAGCAAGCCTGATAGAACGCTTCCGAGTAATGCGCTCACACTATGGACTCTGCACGACTATTCTTTGGCACTTCCTATTTCTTTTCCTCAAAACAAAACGTTAGACTAGATGAATTATAGCCTCAATAACGCAACGATAAACTCTGTTGTAGATAAACTCTCTCAACCACAAAGCTACGAAGGACTCTACCACCACAATCCAGAAGGACAAGCCCTCCCTAGCGAACAAGCGGTGCGAGAGTTTATTGCATTAGTACGCTCAACTATCTTTCCGGGTTATTATAGTTCATCAAGTTTGCACGACTCGACTATTACCTACCATCTAGGAGTAGCTGTCGAGCGTATGCATCGAGTACTAGCCAAGCAAATCCTATATAGTCTGTGTTTTGCTGAGCAGGAAATATGCAAGGGCGAAAGCTGTAACTCCGAACAAGAGTATAAAGCTCTCAACATAGCAGGCGCATTCATTAGCTACCTTCCAGAGCTTAGACGCATGCTAGCTCTTGACGTAGAAGCCGCCTACCAAGGAGACCCTGCAGCAGAGTCTATAGGAGAAATAATTTGCTGTTATCCTAGCCTTAAAGCCATTACTTATCATCGTATTGCGCACAAGCTGTACGAACTCCAAGTACCACTTCTCCCTCGCATTATCTCTGAGATTGCACACAGCGAAACAGGCATTGACATTCATCCTGCAGCGCGCATAGGAGAGTCTTTCTTTATTGACCACGGCACAGGAGTAGTTATTGGAGCAACTTGCATTATAGGCTCACGTGTCAAACTCTATCAGGGAGTTACACTCGGCGCAAAAAGTTTTCCTAAAGCAGATGACGGCAGTTTAATCAAAGGGATTGAACGCCATCCTATAATAGGAGATAATGTTATCGTGTACTCCAACACAACCCTATTAGGACGCATAAACATTGGCGAGTCTGCACGCATAGGAGCCAATATGTGGATTACAGAAGATGTACCTGCTGGTCAATCATTAAGTAGACCATTATGAGACTATTGCATAGTACGGCACTCGCTGCGTTATTTTCGACATTCAGGCCCCGTCATTTACACAAGTAAACTCCCTGCGCCTTCAGTCTCAATGCCTTGCGATTACCGCATTCTGCAAAGCCCCACAAAAGAACAAGTGAAACTTGTCCTTTTGGAGACTACCCAGCGGTCTCATTATAAGATTTTCCCGTTCTTTATTGTACCTTTGAAAAAGAAACATAACATTAGATAGACATAATGGACCAACTATTAGCTGTTTCCCCTATTGACGGACGTTATCACCGTCAAAGTTCATCCCTCAGTCGCTACTTCAGCGAAGAAGCGCTTATCCGCTATCGAGTACGTGTAGAAGTACTGTATTTCCTTGCTCTATGCGATGAGCTTCCTCAACTCAAAGGGGTAAAAGAAAAAGTTAAGCCCGAAAGATTACATAAGATTTACCAAGACCTCAGCCTTGAAGATGCTAAGCGCATTAAAGAGATTGAGTCTGTAACCAACCACGATGTAAAGGCTGTAGAATACTTCCTCAAGGAACAATTTGACCTACTAGGGCTGACTGAAGAGAAAGAGTTCATTCACTTTGGTCTAACGAGTCAGGATATCAACAATACTTCTTTCCCTATGATGCAGCGTGAGAGCCTGCATGAGGTTTACCTCCCTCAGCTCGATGCCATCATCGCGACGCTGAAAGCATACGCTGAAGAATGGGCAGACATTCCTATGCTCGCACGCACTCATGGTCAGCCAGCTAGCCCTACACGCTTAGGTAAGGAAATTATGGTGTTTGTTTACCGCCTTGAGCAACAGAGAAGCGAACTACTTCGTGTACCTCATACAGCCAAGTTCGGAGGAGCAACAGGTAATATGAATGCTCACCTTATCGCTTTCCCTAAGCATGATTGGTTGAGCTTTGCTAATAAATTCGTTTCAAGCCTCGGCATTGAGAGAGAAAGCTATACCACACAAATCTCTAACTACGATTATACGGCAGCTCTTTTTGATGCTTACGAACGTATCAATACGATTATGCTAGACCTTGCTAGAGATATGTGGATGTATATCTCTATGGATTACTTCAAGCAAAAAATCAAAGAAGGCGAGGTGGGTTCGTCTGCGATGCCTCACAAGGTTAATCCTATTGACTTCGAAAATGCAGAAGGCAACCTAGGTCTTGCTAATGCTATCTTCGGGCATTTATCAAGAAAGTTGCCAGTCTCTCGTCTACAACGAGACCTAACAGACTCGACTGTACTTCGCAACATCGGTGTACCTCTTGCACACACGCTTATTGCTTTTGCTAGCCTCGCTAAGGGCTTAGGAAAGCTTCTTCTACACAGAGAGTCTCTGCAAGCAGACCTAGACAAAAACTGGGCAGTCGTGGCCGAAGCTCTGCAAACAATACTACGCAGAGAAGGCTATCCAAAGCCTTATGAGGCATTGAAGGCGCTCACTAGAACGAACGAAGCCATTACAGAGTCAAGCATCGCCGCATTCATTGAAACTCTTGATGTGAGCGAAGCTGTAAAGGCAGAGATGCGTGTCATCTCTCCTGCAAACTACCTAGGTTATTAAGCTATGATAATTAAATCGGCAGAGTTTGTCATAAGCAATACAGACGTCAAGAAGTGCCCTGCAAGCACTCTTCCCGAATATGCATTTATCGGGAGAAGTAACGTAGGGAAGTCAAGCCTTATTAACATGCTAACACAGCGCAAGGGGCTAGCAATGACGTCACAGAAACCGGGTAAGACGCAACTGATTAACCATTTCTTAATCAATAATGAATGGCACCTTGTAGACCTTCCCGGTTATGGTTTTGCTCGTGTAGGTCAAAGCAATAGGGAACGTCTCAAAAGCATTATTGAGGACTACATTCTAGAACGCGAACAGCTTACCAATCTATTTATCTTACTAGACTGTCGCCACGAACCTCAAAAGATTGACCTTGAGTTTATCGAATGGGCTGGCGAGAATGGAGTTCCTTTTGCGCTTGTCTTCACGAAAGCAGATAAACTCAGCAAAGGGAAGCTAGCAAGCAATATAGAAGCCTACAAACAAACTTTATTAGAAAGTTGGGAAGAACTGCCACCTATCTTCATTACTAGTAGTGAAGCCAAAGAAGGTAGAGACGAACTTCTCAACTATATTGAGGATATAAACAAGACTATCATTTCATAAAATACTAAGCATTTAAGAGCTATGTCTAAGGGAACTATTCTCGTTACTGGCGGTACGGGCTACATCGGCTCACACACCACAGTCGAACTAATCAACGCAGGGTATAAGGTTGTATCTATGGATAACCTATCCAACTCTAACATCGGAGTACTTGATGGCATCGAAGCGATTACAGGTGTTCGCCCTACGTTCTACGAAGCTGATTGCAATGACGCAGAGGCTGTAGAACGCATCTTCAGCGAAAACAAAGATATCGTCGGTGTCATTCACTTTGCAGCGTCTAAGGCTGTAGGTGAGAGCGTACAGCAACCTCTGAAGTACTACCGCAATAACCTATTATCTCTGATTGTGATGCTTGAAGCTATGGAGCGACATGGCACTAAGGGTATCGTCTTCTCTTCATCTTGCACTGTCTACGGTCAGCCAGAGATATTGCCCGTTACAGAAGATGCTCCCGTACAGGAAGCCCTCTCTCCTTATGGCAATACTAAGCAAATTAACGAGGAGATACTTCGCGATGCTATCTATGCTGGTGCTAAGTATAAGGCTATCCTACTCCGCTACTTCAACCCTATCGGAGCTCACCCTTCAGCACTAATAGGCGAACTTCCTATCGGAGTACCTCAGAACCTTATCCCTTACCTCACACAGACGGCTGCAGGTATTCGCAAGGAGCTAAGTGTCTTTGGCGATGACTACAATACGCCTGATGGCTCGTGCATACGTGACTACATCAATGTAGTAGACTTAGCACGCGCCCATGTCATTGCTGTTGAGCGCATGATTAGCCCTAGTAGCCACAGCGACTCTCTTGAAACATTCAACATCGGTACGGGTCGTGGTGTAAGCGTACTTGAACTCATCAATACCTTCGAAGAGGTTACAGGAGTGAAAGTTCCTCATCGCATCGTAGAACGTCGCGAAGGTGATATCGAACAAGTATGGGCAAATCCACAAAAGGCGAATGAGGTCCTTGGTTGGTGTGCTAAGGAAACTTTAGCTGACACCCTCAAGAGTGCTTGGGCTTGGCAACAACATTTGCAGAGCAAAGCTTAATTATTCAAATATCAGATAAATTAACTCAAGGGGTTGTCACAGTGTTTTGCGACAACCCCTTTCTTTTAACTATAAATAATTAATCACAATTATGGGAAAGATTTTTAACAGCCTACTTGAGCTAGTAGGCAAAA
>RBKG01000090.1 GCA_003640335.1 Porphyromonas sp. | reverse complement strand
GTGTTGCGTATTCTTGCCTAATGTGTTTATATGGTGTAATAATTCGTAACTTTGTAATCTTATTGTTCAGAAATGATAGAAAAGAATGTATATCAATAGAAAATCTGTATTAACTCTTTGCGGTGTCTTGGGCTTGATGTTGTCGGTTAATCCTGACACACTAGCACAAGCGAAGAGCAAGACCAAGCATAAAGCGACAACAGTCGCGACGAAGAGTAAAGACAAGCAAGAGGCGGACTCTACAAGCACGAAGAACGAATACAAAAAGCTGTATCAAGATGCGCAAGTAAGTGAAGGTTTGATGCGTGTCGTTAAGCAAAAAGATGATTATTATCTTGATGTGCCTACTACGCTTCTGGGTAAGGATATGCTCGTTGTCAATAAACTTCGACGAGTACCTAAAGAGCTTAATGAGGCTGGCGTAAACAAGGGAGTCAATTATGAGAATAAGATGATTCGCCTAGAATGGGACAAGGTCAAGAAAGCTATTCTTGTGCGTGAAAGCCGTCCTCTACCTGCAAGTCCACGTGGTGAAGCCATTAACCTCGCAGTGCAGGATAATTATATCTCTCCTCTTATAGCATCAGTTAAGGTTGAGGGCGTAAGCGCAGATAGTACACGTGTGCTTATTAAGGTGAATGACCTATATAATGGTAGTGAAACAAGCCTCAATAATGTCTTTGATAATATCAATCTTGGGACATCTGCGATTAAGGACTTATCAAGAATACAGACGATAAAGAGCTTTAGCAATAATGTCGTAGGCTACAGCGAGCTGACGACAAAGGTGCGTGAGGGTAATACCTCTGTGCATGTTACCGTTGAGGTTAGTTCGTCTATAATGCTACTCCCCGAGCGTCCCCTTCAAGCGAGAGAGGTGAGCTCTAGGGTGGGTTACTTTACGGTGCCACAGCTGAAGTACAGCGATTATCAGCACGAAGTTGAAAACAAGGAACTGATTACACGCTGGCGATTAGAACCTAAGGACGAAGATAAAAGCAAGTATTTAGCAGGAGAATTGGTTGAGCCTAAGAAGCCTATTCTATTTTATATAGACCAATCTACACCTAAGCCTTGGCGCAAGTATATTAAAGAGGGGATTGAGGCTTGGCAGACAGCGTTTGAGCGTGCTGGCTTTAAGAATGCTATACGTGCGGTAGACCTTGATGGGCAAACGATAGATGAGGACGATGTGAATTACTCTGTCGTAACCTATGTGGCCAGTGAGAAGAAAAACGCCATGGGTCCTTCGCTAGTAGACCCTCGTAGCGGTGAGATTTTGGAAGCGGATATTATTTGGTGGCATAATGTGATGAACATGCTCAAGGAGTGGGCTATGGTTCAGCTTGGTGCTACTCAGCCAGAGGCTTATGGTCCAGATATATCGGAGCATCTTATGGGGCAAGCGATTAAGTTTGTTGCTTGTCACGAGGTAGGGCACTCATTAGGCCTTCGTCATAATATGATTGCCTCAAATGCCTTCTCTGTCGATAGCCTACGTAGCCGTCAGTTTACAGACCGAGTGCAAGCGACAGCGGCTTCTATTATGGATTATGCGCGTTTCAATTATATCGCACAGCCAGCAGACGATGTCCGTTGGGTGACTCCCGGCATCGGAGAGTACGATAAGTTCGCTATCGAGTATGGTTATCGCTGGTTTGGCGATAAGGAATCTGATAAAGATGCCGTTCTTGCTCTACTTAAACGATATAAGGGTAAGGAATATCGTTATAGCGAGGTGCAAGATGCGCGTGATGCTGTAGACCCACGTGCGCAGACAGAGGACTTGGGTAATGACCCCGTAGAAGCAGGCCAATTAGGTATCGCCAACCTTAAGCGCATAGTGCCTACTATTCTCAAGCGTACGACTACGGGCGAAGCCGAGCAGAGCTATGAGCGTGCGAGCGAACTCTATTATGGTATTATCTATCAATGGAATAACTACCTCTATCATGCCCTTGCCAATATAGGAGGCATCTATATCGAGAATACGAGTGTAGGCGATGGTCAGCAGACTTATACCTTCGTGCCTAGAGTAGAGCAAAGGCGTGCATTGCGCTTCCTTGTCGATGAATTGTACACCTATCCTGAGTGGCTCTTTGGTGCAGAGGTAAGCAAATATACTTACCTCCTGCGTAAGACGCCTAACGGAGTGATGGAGAATGCGCCAAGTCAAATACTGCAGAATACGCAGGCTTACCTCCTCTGGGATATGCTCAACAACAATCGTTTGATGCGTATGATGGAGGCTGAGAACCAACTAGGAGCAAGACGCGTGTATACGGCTGTGGAATATCTTGATGACCTAGTGCAAGCGATTTTCACCAAGTATCCAAACCCTTCTGCTCGTGAGCGTTCACTGCAAAAGAATATGGTAGATGCATTGCTTACGGCTACGGCTGAAGCTGAGAGTGTTAAGGTTAATAAGAAACTAAATGAGCCTAATCTGCCTTTGGCGATGAGCTTGCATGAAGATTGGTGTCAGCACGACCTCAAGGCTGGTCCAAGAAAACTGAACTTCTATGGCTCACAATTAGAGCGTATCTCAGATGCAATCTCTGTTAAGCGTGGTGCTCTACTACGCATACGTGCTAGCTTGAAGAGTTTACTTCATAGAGGCGCGATAGATAAGGCTGTAGCCTATCACTATACAGACCTTATCCTGCGTATCAATACGGCTTTAGGTCTTAAGGTTACAGACCAAGATATATTAGATTATAAATAGAACAATGATGAAAGGACTTTCAAAGTTAGGACTTATCACAGTCTTGACCTTTGCTGGAGGGCAGAATGCTGCTTGGGCTGCTAAGGTTATTAAGGGTGTGGTTCGTTCTTCAGACGATAAGGAGCTACTGATAGGAGCGAATGTATTTGTTCCCACCTCCGAGCTTAAGCGCGTCGGTAGTAAGCAAACGACATTAGGAACAGCGACTGATATCAATGGGGCATTCTCACTTAATGTCCCCGATGGTGTCAAGAAATTAACGGTACGCTATATTGGCTACAAGGAATATACTATTGACTTGCAAGATGGCAAGCAGGTCTATGATGTGCTGCTAGAGTCTAATAGTAAGCTCAATGAAGTCGTTGTAACGGGTTATCAGACGACGGAGCGTAGACGATTGACTGCTGCGATTAGTAAGGTTGAACTCAGCGATGCTATCCTCGGTGGTGTGAAGAGTGTAGACCAAGCTCTTGCAGGTCAAATAGCAGGGGTATCTGTACTCAATACTTCGGGTACGCCTGGTGCGCCTGCTCGCATTCGCATACGTGGTACGGCTTCTTTGCAAGGTACACAAGACCCTCTGTGGGTACTTGATGGTATTCCTCTAGAAGGAACAGATATTCCTAAACTATCATCTGATGGCAATGGCTCTGATATTGCTAATATCAGTCAGTCTTCAATCGCAGGGGTTAGCCCATCTGATATAGAGAATATCACTATCCTAAAGGACGCAGCGGCAACGGCTATCTATGGTGCTCGTGCTGCTAATGGTGTAATTGTGGTTACGACTAAGAAAGGTCGTACGGGTAAGCCTGTGATTAACTTCTCAAGTAAAATCAGTTATGCGCCTAAGTATTCTATTGACCGCCTTAATCTCTTGAATGCTTCGGAGAAGGTTGATATGGAATTGCGCTTGCTTCCACTAAATCAGCGACCTTCACCTTTTGACCCTGATGGCGCAAAGGTAAGTTTGTATCCGGAGAAGGGTGGTGTAGCGGAAATCTTACGCAATCACAATCTGTTGTCGGCTTTACGTAACAATGGTTTGTCTGCTATTACAGCAGAGGCAATGAATGAAATCAATGCTTTGCGTGGTATTAACACGGACTGGAATAGCCTTCTCTTCCGCAATGCGCTCACGAGCGAATACAATGTGAGTGTGTCTGGTGGAAGTGATAAGGTAAGTTACTACACCTCTCTCGGGTATAGCGATGAGCAGGGCAATGTGCGTGGAGTAGGCTTGCAACGCCTTAATATGACGGCTAAGCTCGGCTATCAGTTTACGAAGAAGTTTAAGGTTGGTGCGGCTATTTTCCTTAATCGCCGTAGCAATGTAGCTGATGTGATGGATGCGCAGGGTAATGTTAATCCTGTTTATTACTCACGTACGGTAAGCCCATACTTGCGTCCTTATGATGCTGAAGGCAACTATATTTATAATTACGATGCGGCCACGAGTGGCGAGCCTGATAAACTAAGAGGCTTCAACATCTTTGAAGAGCGTGCCAATACGGACCAAACGACTACGACGACGGGTATCAATACGATATTCGATGCGGAGTATCGCTTCTCTAATCAGTGGAAACTATCAAGCCAATTAGGTATTCAGTGGGAACAGAACTTACTAGATGAACTAACGGGTAAGGATAGTTATACGATGAGAGATTTGCGTGAGCGTGATGCTCGCTTTGTCTCTGGGAATAAGGTTTATCTACTCGCAGAGGGCGGTCGCCATCGTGTGCAGAACCGTGTGTTGGGTCAGTTTACTTGGAAGGGTTTGCTAGAGTATAAGAATACTTTTGCTGACCTACACAATCTTCAGTTTATGGCTGGTAGCGAATTGCGTCGCAATCGTTATGACGCTGTTACGACTGTCGCTTATGGCTATAATCCTCAGACGCTAACGACGGTAACGCCTATTTTCCGTGACCAATCTCAAGCTAATCGCTATCCTTTGCACACAGAGGTTTTGACGCGTAATGCCTTCGCTTCTTTCTTCGTTAATGGCTCATATACTTATGATGACCGCTATACATTAGGCGGAAGTGTGCGTTTAGATGGCTCTGACCTCTTCGGGGTAGACCCTAAGTATCGCTACCTGCCTATTTACTCTGTAAGTGCTTTGTGGCGTGCTTCTAATGAAGGGTTCTTGAAGACGGTTAAGTGGATTGATAATTTGGCGCTTCGTGCTTCTTATGGTTTGCAGGGTAATATCGATAAGAATACTTCACCTTATCTAGTGGGAACTTATGGTACTGCGACCTTGCTCCCTAATGCACAGGTGCAAACGATTACAATCACTTCGGCCCCTAATGATAAACTGCGCTGGGAGAAGACAGCCTCTTATAACCTTGGTTTAGACTTCTCTGTACTCAATCAGGCTATTAACTTAGGCGTAGACTATTACTATCGCCGTGGTACAGACCTTATTGGTTATCGTGAGTTACCTCTAGAGAATGGTTTTGCTTCTCAGACGGTAAACTGGGCTGAGATGAATAACAGCGGTATTGAGGTAAATCTACAGACACGCAATATCAGTACGAAGGACTTCTCTTGGTACACGAACTTCAACTTCGCCTACAACGATAATAAGGTCGTGCGTGAAATGCAAGCGGCTAATGATAGAATGCCTAGCCGTGAGGGCTATCCCGTAGGTGCTATTTTTGCTATTCCTACGGCAGGAGTAAACCCTGAGAATGGTGGTATCCTCTATGATAATGGCGATGGTACTTCAAGCAATATGACTGATAAATTCAAACTCACAGATGAGTGGGGCATTGGTTCTTACGGTTCGGGTGTGAGTGATGTGGACCAGCGTAAGTTCTACAAGTATATCGGTTCGAGTGATGCGCCTATTACGGGTGGACTTAACAATACATTCAATTACAAGAATTGGGAATTGAATGTCAATATTGCCTACTACTTAGGTGGCTATGTACGCACAACGCCTACCTACGATATTACAAGCGTTAATCTGGGTAAGAATATGAACCAAGATGCGCTAAATAGTTGGACTAGTAGCAATACCACTTCTCAGTTGCCAGGTATTCTAGACCCTAATAAGTTGCCTGCCGATTACTCTTATATGGAGTCTCATCCTGAGATATGGAACAACCTCGATATTTGGGTTAAGAAGCAAAACTATTTCCGCTTACAGAATGTACGCTTAGCCTATATGCTCCCTAGCGAACTCATTGGTAAGATAGGCTTCAAGAGTGCGACGGTGGCCGTAGAGGCTCGCAATCTACTTGTCTTTGGTAGTAGTTTCCGTAACTTCCTTGACCCAGAGACAATGGGTAATCGTTATGCGACGCCTATTCCTCGCTCGTTTACGTTTAACCTTAATTTTACGCTTTAAGACTAATGAAACAAATCAAGTATATCGGAGCTTTGAGCCTAATTACTCTGGCTCTTGGATTGAGTTCTTGCGATAAGTTCTTAGATGTTACGCCTGTGGGTAAGGTTATTCCTACGACGACGCAAGATTATAGAGAACTTCTCAATCAACTTTACAATACGAGGATTTCGGATAAAGGCTACACAGACCTGCGTACAGATATAGCCGTTCTGAGAGATAATGCCGATGACCGTACCTCTATGGAAGATATAGAGCTTTGGGTTGATGCTGCCCCTCGTTCGTCTACACGCGAATGGTCTTGGGCAAGATTTTATACCGCGATTTATTACGCTAATGCCGTAATCAAAGCGGAGAGCAAGATGTCGGGCGGAACGCAGAATGAGCGTAAGCAACTCATTGGAGAGGCTTATATGCTACGTGCTATGCTCAACTTTACCTTGGTCAATCTCTATGGTCAGCCTTATACCAAGGAGGGTGCTATAAACACACTAGCTGTACCCTTGAAGCTAGATACTGATATCGAGGGAACGCTTGTGCGCTCTACCGTAGGCGATGCCTATAAGTCGGTATTGAGTGATATTGCTGCCGCTCGTGAACTAATCAATGAGGATAAGTTCCCCTTGACGCAGAGTTATCGCTTTAATAAGGCTTCTGTAGATGCACTAGCGGCACGTGTTTATCTCTATCAAGGAGCTTGGAGTGATGCGCTTGCTGCTTCGGAGAAGGTATTGGCTGCGCAAGCTAATCTTGTGGACCTAAGAACCAATGCCGTTTTACCTAATCTATATAACTCGGGCGAGGTTTTTAATGCTTATGAACTCAATGTAGATAACAATCTGAGTCGTGCTATGCGTGCGCCAAGTGCATTCTACAATAGTTTTCAGAGCGGAGACCTGCGTAAGGCACTATTCTTCGGTAATAAGGTAGACAAGCAAGATTACTATGAAATTAAGAAGGCTGATGGCACGAATGTAACTTGCAATAGTTTCCGTACGGCTGAGTTCTATCTTACGAGTGCAGAGGCTGCCGCTCGCCTAGGCAATCTCGCTACGGCACGTCAGCGCATTCTGCAACTCCTAGAGAAGCGTTACGATGAGGCTACTTACGCTACGCTAACGACTCAAGTCAATGCCCTTAGTCAAGATGCTCTTGTTAGCTTCATCTTGGACGAACGTAAGAAAGAACTTTGTTATGAGGGGCATATTTGGTTTGACCTTCGTCGTACCACTCGCCCAGCACTAACGAAGAAAACTCGTTCGGGCGAATATAAGCTCTCGCAAGATGACCCTCGTTACACCTTGCGTATTCCTAAGGAGGCTATCTCTAGGAATGG